>JAUUVJ010000021.1 GCA_030589605.1 Candidatus Hodarchaeota archaeon
ATATTTTACAAAAATAATGGGAAGTCTTCAATATTTCATTGATAGATCCAAAAAAGAATCAATTTATTCTAAAAAGAGCTTTAAAATCTCCTATTATTCTCGATTTTAGCCAAACTTCCTTTTTTGCTAAATTTTCATGTCAACTAACATGTCAAAAATGTTGTGGATACACTTACTATCTCCCATCGGAAATACAGAGGTTAACCAATAGAATTAAAACTAAATTACGGCAATCTAATAATCAAATGTATGAAATAAATACAAATAATGGGAGATGTATATTTTATAACCCTGAAAATGAATTCTACTGCAGTATTCATAATCTCAGACCTCTTAGATGTCGAATATATCCCTATTTTCCAGTGATTGTAGATCACAGGATTATAATTACTTTAGAACCTGCTTTAAAGATGAAAATGAAAAATACATCAAATCTTAGAAAACAATGTCCTGGTATTGGAAAGGACGAAAATTCACTAATTAAGACCATTAAAGAGTGTATTTCATTTCTAGAGATGTTAAGAGATACTCCGAAATTACTTGCTACAATTATTCTCAATGGTGAAACATTTAATAATATTAGAAATGATAGATGGTTTATTGAACAATAAAATGTTGAGTAAAAAGTTGATATCGCCACATATGGAGTTAATTAATAGGAACCTATTAATTTTATTCAATAAAAGAAATATAAACTTATTTGTTGTCAATTTTATCAATACCACTAGCGATTTATTGAGCATTTGTCGAACAAATATGTTTTAAAAAGCAAAACATAATTTCTGCATAAAAAACCCTTTAGTTTTTTTTAAACAACAGAATTAGATTCAGTTCACGATAAGAAAAAACCTTATATTTTACAGCGAAATGAAGGCGATCACGTCTTAAAACCTAGAAAAGAGACTCACGATAAATTTATAATTATAAAAATAAAAATTGGAGATATAAAAATGGCTAAAAAACGAATCGAAGATGGTGATCTATGGGTTGATGTTGACCTTGATTTATGTACTGGCGCTGGCGAATGTGTTGATGTTTGCCCAGAAGATTGTTATGAAGTTGTCAACGGAAAACTTGTCGCGGACAAAATTGGTACGTGTATAGAGTGTGCAGCCTGCGACGGAGTTTGTCCAAATGACGCAATATTAGATCATTGCTCGTGGTAAACTCACTTAACCAATACATTAAAAAACCACATTACCCATTGGGAAGGAAGTTCTTTATTCTTTTTTGAATCTCAGTATAATTTACCTATTTATGAATTCTTAAGTTCAGGAAAAGCAATATTGATATTTGAATGTACTAACTTCAATATTTTAAAGAATATATTAATCATAGTTTTATCATAGTATATATGATATACCATAGCATAAGTTTATTAAAGAAAGATGTTTGTAAAATCAATTGAGAAAAACGATGATTGAAAATATACTTTTTGAATGCCCTGATTGTGAAACTGGAAAGATGTTTCCTCACAGACTTGGACCATTAAAAAACTTGTATAAGTGTAATACCTGCGAATCAGATCTTTATTTAACACCAAAATTAATGAAATTATTTTCATTCCCTTATTCTTCCCAAACATCTAAAGCAACGGACGTTTCTATTACCAAACGCCCATCAAATACCCCAACTCAATGATTAGGACTAGTTTCCTCTTTTATCTTCCCTAACATTGGTTATTGGTTGAGTCATGTAAAAATTGAATATCTCTCTTTTCAGAAATAGTTGCATAGATTTAAAATAGAATTAATTTCAGTGTAGAAATACTCTCTAAAAAATCTATGAGGGATCAACAATTAGCATTAAACGAGCAGTTTACGAAATAGATACACAACAAGGATTAGCTAAGTTAATTCATCCAACATTAGATTCCAGTGGATCACCAATTCTAATGGTTCATGGTTTTGGTTCAAATGCTGATATTTGGTTTTCACACGAAAAATCTCTTGGAAATTATTTCAAAAATCAAGGATTTGATTGTTGGGCATTAGATCTTAGCCGTGATGTAGCAGGTAATATTGAAATCCTTGCACATGAGGATCTATTAACCTCAGTTGATTTTATTTTTAGAAAGAAGAACGAAAAAGTCTTACTCATCACTCACAGCATGGGAGGAATAATCTCTCGATTATTTACCAGTCCTCATTTCACTCATCCATACCCGTTAGACAGAATAGAAGAAATGATAAAGGGTATTGCATTATTAACCGTCCCAAATCATGGTGTGGAAATTGGTGATATTTCTAAAATTGAAGATACTGTAAATACAATTAGAAAACTTATGAAATCAAACCAAGAACCTATAGAATCTGATTTTGGTCTAGGTTTTGCTCAATTAACCCATAAAAGTAAATTGATCAAAACTTTAAACCAACCGCTTGTCCTAAACCCTAATATTGCATGGGTAAATGTAGTAGGAACCCATGATAGAGTAGTCCCTTTGAAAAGTGCTCTGTTTACAGATACAGAGATGGAAAAAATCCCAAATATTATACAAAGAGAGTTTGATTGAGATCATATGGTTTATCCTCTTGCATCTACTTTGAAAAAAGTAATGAAAGTAACTTCTAGTTTATTTGATGCCAAAAAATTAGACTCTAAATTTGTTATTTACCCTGTAGTTCATAGATATCAAGAAGTAGGAGAATGGATTTTGTCTCATTTTATACCTAAATAAGTCAAAAGGTCCTATAAATAGAATGATTTACCTATCATAATGAAAATCCCTATCATTAGAAGACTGATACCAGAAAAGTTACCCTCTCCAACACCAGAAGAATTGAAAAAACAAGGCTGGGTAGGTTATAACTGGATACCTTCATCAATCGGATTTACGTTTATTGATTTATTAAAATTACTTAAGCAATCTTTTCAGAAAGTTTCGTGTTCAGCGTTCATAATCAAAGGAACTGAGGATGAAAGGGTAGCAAATTACAGTCCAAAGAAAGTTTATGACTCTATCAAATCAGATATGAAGGAAATATGGTTAGTAGAAAATGTCTCTCACCCAATAATGGACGAAAAACCATATAAAGAAGAACTATTTTCAAAAACCTTTGCTTTTCTTGATAAAATAGAATCTCGAGAAAATTGAACAGATGATCATCTTTTTAAACACATATTTCCATATTTTGAAGTCAGAATATGCTAGTGAAATCGAAAATACACTGTGATCTAATTTGTACCATGTACTACATATTGATGATGAAGAAGGGTTTTTAGAACTTTCAAAAATATTCTTACAGAAAGAGTCAATAAAGACTACTTCAGCCCTTTCATGTGAAGAGGGCCTTCGAATATTGAAACAACAAAACTTCAATGCAATAATAAGTGATTTTCAGATGCCAGGAATGAATGGACTTGAGTTCCTTGATCATTTACGGACTAATGGTAATGATATACCTTTTATCATGCTAACTGGAAAAGGACGTGAAGAGGTTGCAATCAAAGCTCTGAATCTTGGTGCAGATCATTATTTAATGAAAGGAGGCGACAATAAAAGTCTTTTCAGTGAACTTGCACATGTTATTCAAAAAACTATATCATTTAAATTAACAGAGACTCAGCTTAATGAGGTTAAAGGAGCGTTAGAGCAATCGATAGATGTATTGGAGAAAACCTTTGAGGAGGTAGAAAACAGGAGTTCTGAATTAGAAGAATTTATATTTTCGCTTTCACATGAATTAATAAACCCCTTTTCTATCATTAAGGGATTTCTAGCGTTGATGCAACAAGATATGTCCATTGGAAATATTGAATCCCTAAATCATTACATATCTCGAATTAATGATACAACAACAAGTATAGAAAAACGAATAGAAGCATTATCCAATTTTATGCATCTAAAACGAGATCAAAATCCTCCTGAATGGGTTTCAATTAATGATTTAGTAGAGAAAATCATAAAAACATCGATAGGATCTAATAAAGACGAATTAATCTTGAAAATTGACCCCCATCTCCCTAAAGTCTATGGAGATCGCATCCAACTTCAATTACTGATTGAAAATCTTCTAAAGAATTCTTTAAAGTTTAGTCAAAAGCAACAAAAACCTCTCATCGAAATTGGTTTTCATATTGATAAAAAGGAACGATTATTCTATATTCGAGACAATGGAATAGGAATAGATCCTTCTAACCTAGATAGTATCTTCAAGTTATTTGAAAGACTTAATCCTGAGATCACAGGTACAGGAATTGGATTAACAATTGCAAAACATATAGTTGAGGCTCATGGGGGGAAAATTTGGGCAGAATCACCTGGCCTTGGGCATGGTTCAACATTTTACTTCACTTTCGCAGAAGAATCGCAAACCAGTCGATTCAAAGTCTTTGAAGATGGTATGCAAGTCAATGGAACTACGATCATGGCAATAGTTCATGGGATGGGAGCTTTTGCTAGATTAGCAAAAATATTTTTTAGAAGGGTAGGTCTACCTGAAAATATTGTTCAGGATACGGATCATTGGTACTCACAGCAACAGTGGCTTGACGCTTTCAGATTAGTATCTGAAAAAGTGGGTGAAAAAATCTTATTTGAAATCGGGAAAAGCATTCCTGACAATGCTAAATTTCCTGCTGATATAAATGATATAGAAGCTGCCCTTCAATCTATAGACATTGCATATCATATGAACCATAGGAACAAGGAGGGAAAAGTGCTTTATGATCCTTCAAGACACAAGGATGAAATCATGCTAGAAGGAATCGGACATTATGAATATGAAAAAACATTGGGGGAAAAAAAAGCTTTAATTATATGTGAAAACCCATATCCTTGCGATTTTGATAGAGGAATTATTACTGCGATGGCACAGCGGTTTGAAATGAAAACAACAGTGTTACACAATGGATCAAATTCTTGTAGAAAAAAAGGTGCCAATACTTGCACCTACGTTGTGAAATGGTAACAATTCAGATGTTATTCATAAAAAGGTAAGGATTCCTTCCGTTGAAGTGTTAGCAAAGCATCAATTGTAGAAAACTCTGGTACATATCCTAATTTTTTGATTTTCTCATTAGATGCCACAAAAGGATACGCTACAAAATCTAAATAGCCTGAAGGAGCCTCTGATAAGTGGAACTTCCATTGAAGCCAAAGTAAAGCTCTCAGAATCCGAATAGGAGCACGAAAACCTCTTTGATTTAATAATTTCGGAATTTGTCCAATTGTAATGGTATCATCAGAAGTAATATTAAATGGACCTTCTAATCGGTTTTCCAACATGAACTTGAAGCCATTTAAAGCATCAAATAAATGCAAAAATTGAACAGGAGTATTTTTATTAGGATAAGGAAGCATGAATAAAGTTCGCCATCCTCCTCTTAAAATTTCAGCTACATAGCTCTTTAATTCATATGATAAAATCGTTGATGGCCTTATTCGGCCAATTTTCATACTTTCAGAATGAGTTTGTTCGAACTTATCAATAAGGTTTTCAGCAAGAGCTTTATGATATGGATAATGGAAGCTTTTATTCCCACGTAATTGATCAGATTCCAGTAAAGGATATGGGTTATCATGATGAGCCCCATACGCTAGTGTAGAAGAAGTGTGAAGCAAATACTTCACTTTTGCATTGTAAGCAACCTGTAAAACATTTTGAGTTCCATTTATATCCACTGAATAAGCTTTCTTAGTATTATGTACTGGTTTCAGCATCCAAGCCATATGAACAAGGTCTGTTACCTGATGAGTTTCTAGTATCTCTGTAAAATCTTGACGGATATCAAATTCATAAAATGTACAAGGAATATCTGATGGAAGACCTATTTTACGAATATCGAATGCAATGAATTGGTCAATATTGTCCATTGAATGATATAAATGTGGAATTAAACGCTGACCTAAGTAACCAGCTGCACCAGTAATCGCAATAACACGTGACATTATCTCACCTTAGATAAAGAGAATTAATTTTAATTTAACTTATGATCTTTTTCTAACACCTTTCACTGCACAAGTTAAACATCTGAATAATTCTTTTCTTTTTCTCAGCTGATCAATTATCTGTTTCTTCTCCGATATGGAAAAATAACTAGTGCTATTGAAATGATAGTAAGGAATGACCATCCAGGTGAGGAAAAACCACTAAGGACTGGAGGACTATTGTCTATGTATATCTCCTGATAAATCGAATTAGTTCGAATACCACTTGGACAACTAGCTACAATTCGAATCTGAAATTCCCCCTTATACACAGATGTAGTATCCCAGTCATAAGAAGAAGAGGTAATCCCCTCACCTGCCAGAGTCCAATTTTGTTCCCCCATTACATTCCGAGAGCGAATAGAAATTGAATATGTAATATCATCTCCAGCTGAATCTATTGAAGATTCCCATTCTATCGTTGATGTTCCTCTTAGCATCACAGGTTCATGATAATATGGATCGCTAGCATTATGAGAGACTGGATATGTGAGCATTGGTCGGGTGAGATAATGGAGAGTATGATTATGAAGTGTAAAAATGAGCACATTTGGTACACTCATTGGAAAATCATCGTAATAATAAAGCTCAGATTCTTCACCCCAGTATTCTCCAATTAAAAATGGAACATCGACATAATCAATATTCATATCAATATTCGGGTATGTATGAGTATCCCAAAAATTGTAGCTCACATCATCAGTAGCGCCGTAGATATTTGATTGTTTAAATTCCGTAGTTTCCCATCCATTGGCAATAAAATCATTTAACCAAATGGTATTGTTGGTATTACCTTTCTCATTTTCATTCCAATATTCTGTTAACACACCTAGATATTTATTTTTATAAAATATTGAATTACCCACAAGTGAGTGAAAAGAATTTTGTAAAATGAGTCCTGATTGATCATTCAAAAATATTAAGTTACTGACTATTGAAATATGCGTTGAATCCCAGATCATTACTCCAGTATTTGAGTTATTGAAAATATAATTAAACTCTAGGAGACAATAATGAGAGTATTCTATTCGTATTCCATATGCGCTATTATTAAAACTTGAACAATCAGAAATATTACTGTACCTGACAAGGTTTATTTCGATTCCTACATCACTATTATTCCATGTTTCAATATTACTTACTTCTACATTATCTGAAGCATAAATAATTACTCCATCCTCAGTATTATGAGAGCTAACACAACTACTTATGATACTTCCATTTATACGCCTTAATAAAATACCTAATTGTGAATATGATGAATTAATATTCTGAATACTGCTATTAAAACCGTCAGAAATAGAAAATCCTCTATATCTCACATTTGTAACAAATATGTTGGAAATCATGCAATTGTGAGAATCAGAACAATAAAAACCGTAGTTACCTATTTGATTATTATTTATCGTAATATTGTTAACAATGCATGAATTTGAATACTCCTGTTTGTATCCTTGATCAGCTATTTCAGACATATAAAAATTAGTCAGATTGCATGAAGTAGCGTAAAGTAGAGAACAACCATAGTTACTCATATTCATTATAGTAATTTCACTTAGAGAACAGTTTTCTGAATAAGATATCCTCATCCCAGAGCCACAATCAACAATTGAAATAAATGACACATCAGAAAAGTTAGACTTTATTAACTCAACACCCCGATAATAACAATTCTCTATAATAAGATTTGAAATTGAATTATTAACACAATCCATCGAAAAAATTATTCCATATTGGGAATGGGTTATATTATTGTTCAATAAACTACTCTGGTTTGTCTTTCGAAAATTAATTCCAAATAATCCACCGTTGTGTATATAATTTGTAGAAAAAGTATTATTATTTGAACGTAGACTGTCTATTCCTGCATTGGTAAAATTGGTAATTGTATTGTTATAGATTAATCCCTGAGTCACATTTTCCATATAAATCCCTTTGTATCCTCCATCTAATAAACAATCATTTATCTCGAAGAAAACATCCGTATTTTGAATTGCAATTAGTTCAATACTCAAGGTGCTGGTGATATTCAAATTTTCAATAATAAAAGGATTAAATTGTGTTCCATTTCCAGTCCAACCATTAGAACTAGCAGTTGAGTTGAAGTTAACATTACTGGTAATTAATATTGGTGATGAAATATTATATACGTTTAAAGCTGCTACGGAGCTTATTTTAAATTGAGGAGGAGATTGGATAGTTTTTACTGAAGGAAGATCAGTAAATGGATTGTTTTTTGTAGGTATGATCATTTTTGGAGGATCCATTGAATTCATAAACTCATCGAATTCTGGATCAGCCATCTGATTTGTTGTGTTCCAATTCTTTAACCCAGGATTTGGGTTGAAAATGAGTAGATTCAACAGTAAAATACAAACTATTACCCATAACCTGTTAACTCTAGTAGATGAGAATTTTGATTTTTGAAGAAAACTCATAAAAATACTTCCTTTCTCCTAATTCCTCTTATTACATCGAACCTATAATTTACCGTAATATATCATATAAAGATTTCGTTCAATATCTGATAGAAAACCTTTTCAATATCTTCATTATATTAATTAAGAATCTTGGAAAGAGAATCACAAAAATTGATTCATAAGAGCTGTTTATGATGGTATCGAATATAACGAAGGTTGGTTTTATAGTCATTGGGTTAAGTTTCATTATTGGAATTTCAGTTCAGGTTATACCTCTTCCATTTTTATCCGAAACTCATACAAACACCACACCGAGTGATGTGATACCTGTTGACGGTAGTTACATAGATATTCCAGTGATAGAAGGGAAACAACACCCCTTTTTCATGCAAATTAGTATCAAATTGATAATTAAACCCCCTTCTTCTGGTGATTATTACCATATTACCGGTCAAATAATTTATTCAAATAGTAAAGGAATTAATGGCACTGTTCCTTATACAGGCGGCTCTTGGGGACTAAGTGGGAATGATGATCTTCATATTTCGCATAATTTTATGATAGCATCTAAATATAGCTCAACTAGCTTTTCTTTATACGCGAGATTTCAAGGAGAACCAGTTACTGATGGAACAAATGATTTCTATGTTGAAAGTGTGAATGTGAAAATAAATTACATAATGTTAATGTCAGTTTTACCTTTTCTTTGCTTTATATTCGGAATTGTTTTAGTAATCGCAGGCCTAATCGCAGGAAAAATACGTTCATCGAAAAAACCAAAAATAATACCAGTAGATGTAGGATGGGAACCTTCCTTACGGTGGGGAGGATCTGATGGAGACGGAGATGCTGCTAAAGCTCCAAAAATGGCTATAAAAGCACCTGTGAAAAAGAAAGTGAAAACAAAAAAAGTTGTTAAAAAAGCGGTACCAAAAGGTGATCCTCAAAGAGGATGTAAATTTTGTGGAAAACAGGTTCCAAGATCAGCTTTTTTCTGTCCGCATTGTTATGGAAAATTACAGTGAGTCCAAGAAATTAAAGCCTTTTAAGCCTCTATTTTTCAGTAATGGCTGGTGACACTAACAGGTTTATTATCAAATCTCATTATGATAGACTTTTCGTTGACTCATTAAAAAGACAAAAGAATTCAATTCAAAGCTTGCCTGATTGAATAAATGTAACAGATTACAACCATTTTGATGATTTAAGATGGCAGATGAACAAATTTTAGGCATTTTATTAGCTCTAGTAGCCGCTTGTTCCTGGGGGTGTTCTTCTATCTTCTTTAAAACAGCTCTAAGAGAAAGTAAGTTTGTAAAAGAATTATTATTTTCTATTTCGATTCGTGGAGTTATTGCTGTTCCAATTATTGGATTATTAACTCTATTTCTCTATGGTAGTAATACTCTTTCGTTATTCATGCGTCTTTTTTCCAGTGACATTATAGTTTTATTATTCTTTTCAAGTCTTGCTGTAACAATTGGAGATATCTTATTCTTTGGATCATTACAAAGAATTGAAGTTTCTAAAGCACAACCTGTAGCATCAATCTATCCTCTCTTCACAGCGATTTTATTAGTCGCAACTGGAGTTGAAATCATAACACCAATAATTTTGGTGGGAATTTTTATATTGATTGTTGGAATAAGCCTTGTAAGCCAACAAAACAATGAGTCAGCATCAAAAGAAAATATCAAGGATGGAAGGGTAGGACTTATAATGGCAATATTAGCAGCCATTTTTTGGAGTTTTGGAATTATTACTATAAGGCTTCTTCTAGACTATGAAGATGTTAACGTTTTTACTCTCGCCACTATTCGGTTTGGAATTTTAACAGCAATTACTGCAATATTATGGACTTTAACAACAATTCATCAGCGTAAAGAAGAGGATTTCACCTTTATTATAGCTTCTAGGAAGGATGTAGCTATTCTTGGAGTTGGAGGGATTTTAGGCTGGGGATTAGGAGCAATTTCATTCTTTTCATCTATCGATTTAATTGGTGCTTCTCGAGCTACTCCCATATCATCCATAAACCCGTTAATCGCCGTTTTTCTTGGAATAATGTATTTAAAAGAGAAATTATCTCCTATTCAACTTGTAGGAATTCTTCTAGTATTTATTGGCTCATTTCTGATCTCTATTTCCTAAGAAACTATTAATAAAATCATCTAAAAGTCATAATTCAATTCCTTAAAAGAAATGACAAACCTAGAGATCAGCTTTCACTCTATTTTTTCCATTGTGCTCTTTGAAGTTTCGCTATCGTCCACTCAAGACTATATTTATAATTCCATTTTTGCCAGAATGCGGCAAGAATTATGAAGAAAAAGGAATAGAAAAGTCCAAAAATCAATACTATTGTTTCAGAAAAGAGAAATTGTTGAATTATGTGCAATTCAGAAGGAAAAAAGAACAGAATATTATGGATAATGAAAACTGTAAGACTAATATTGCTCACAAAAAGAACAGGTAAAAGCATTTTGATTCCTTTACGACGACTTGAGAGTGTATCGTAATCTAATAAAATAATTCCTCCTATTGTTGTAAAAATGAGAAATCCAATAGTAATAAATATGAATGATGAGGAAGCTAGATAACGTAATGGAGTAGAAACATATCCTTCAACTCCTAAGAAGAAAAATCCAACAATTAAGAAAAAGATACTTCCTAGTAAAACGATTCTTGCTTTTTTGAGTATGACACCAGTCTTTTCGTTTGGTAAATTTAGAAATGCTGCAATTAATCCTCCAAGTATGGGAAAAGAAAAAAAAGGAATTAAAGGATTCTGCCCAGATTCAAATACAGTTCTTTCAAAAATTGAATTCAGATCTAGTTCAACATAAATCCCATGAATACTTCTAGTTGAAGAATAATCATGAAAAAGCAAGAATAAACCAAGAATAGCAAGTAAGAATAATAACGAAGTTACTATTACAACGTATCTGTAATTGTATTTCTTCCTCTGTTCTAATTGCCAAGCAACTTCAAATACAACTAGGAAAAATAATGATGTAAGAGCAAATATATGAAATATTTCCCAAGTGAGAAGAAAGTTAAGTAAGTATTCAGGGACGGTAGTAAGGGCCACTATTACTTGTGTTAATTCAGCGATAAGGAAAAAAATAATTGTTTTTTTAATAAAGCGAATTCTAGTTTCCTTACGATCAGATACATCTTTTCTAAGCAGTGAATTTACAATATTAAATGCATAGAGAAAGAAAAAAAAGGGGGGAACCACTAAAGCTATTGTCATAAAAATGGCAACAGGAATTTCAATGTTTGGCCAATTCGTATCGATAAGACCATCCCACCAAAGCAGTGAATGCCAAATAACAAAAAAAATGATCGAAAAGCCTTGAAGATAATCCACTGTCACAAGATAAAATTGCTTCTCTTCTACTAATAGTCCTGACAATTGTTACCCTCAAAATAATCTTTTTAAAACTGATTGAAAAACATGGTTAAAAATACTTTTACTCTTTCTAATCAATTTGACCCTTTTAACCTATTTCAACAACAAATATATTATAATATTCTTGTTTTTTTGGTCAAATATACAATAACCGTATTTAAAATTACGATTGGTGTTATAATGACAGAAGAACAAGAATTTGTAGAAAAATGTTTAGCTGAAACTGAACGTTTTCCAATTAGTTTTGCAGAATCAAGAGTTTTTTCAAAAATCGATGAAAATATTGAGATGAAGTCAGGACAAATTGAAATAGCGAATGTTACTTATGAACGCGGATTTAATGTAAGAGTAATATTAGATGGGGCATGGGGATATTCCACTTCCTCACGACTCGTTGAGAAAGATATCTCTCAGGTTGTAAAACAAGCCATTGATGTTGCAAAAGCTAGTGCTCTAAAATTGAGGAAACCTATTGAACTAACAGAGGAACCTATAATAATAGATACCTATAAAACACCATATAAAATTAATCCATTCGATGTTGACTTTAAAGAAAAGGTCGAATTACTAACTCTTGCTGATTCAACAATGAAAGAAGCAGGTGAACAGATAAAAGTAACCGAATCCCTGATTAATTCTTATAATGTCCTATTATTCTTTGGAAATAGTGAAGGATCTAGAATAACTCAAAACCAGACTTATGTAGGATGTCAAGTTCGTGCAACAGCTATCGGAACAGAGATTCAGCGTCGAACATCACAAGATTATCAAATGCGAGGATTTGAATTTGTTAAAGACTTTAATTTTGAAGAAGAAGCAAAAATAGTTGCAAATGAAGCAATTCTATTAGTAACTGAAGCTGAAAATTGCCCAAATGAAAAAAGTGCATTCATATTAGAACCTTTTCAGCTTGGATTGACGATCCACGAATCAACAGGACATCCAACAGAATTAGATCGAGTAATGGGTTTTGAAGCGGATTTTGCAGGTACATCTTTTTTGACAACAGACAAATTGGGTACTGATTATCAATATGGATCGGAGATAATAAACATTATTTGTGATCCTAACATGCCTAATGTTAATGGTCATTATAAATATGATGATGAAGGTGTTAAAGCTAAGAAATTTCATGTTATAGAGAATGGTATTTTTAAAAATTATATGACTGATCGAGAAACTGCGAAAGAAGTTGGATACGAACATTCTTTTGGAAATGCACGAATAGCTAACTACAATAGAATTCCTATGATTCGTATGAGTAACTTATATCTAGAACCCGACCCAAAAGGACCAAAAGATATTGAAGAATTACTTTCTGAAACGAAAAAAGGAGTTTATGGCCTTACATGGAAAAGTCATTCCATTGACGATAAGAGAATTAATTTTCAATTCAGTACTGAATTAGGATGGTTAATTAAAAATGGAGAGAAAATTAAACCATTGAAAAATGTATGTTATAACGCTGCAACCCCTGAATTTTGGGCTAACTGTGATATGATAACAAAAAAGTCGAGAATATATGGAATGGGACCTATTTGTGGTAAAGGTGTGCCAATGCAAGGAATGTGGGTCTCACATGGCGGAGGATGGGCTCGTTTCCAGGATATAAATATTTTTTCAGGTTAGGTGAAAAAAATGGAAATTAACACTGATCAATTAATTGAAAAGGCAAATTATGCAATAAATGAGGGAAAGAAATTAGGTATGGAAGGAGTAAATATCAATTCTGAACTTAATAGAATCCTATCTACTCGCTTTGCGAATTCGTCCATTCATCAAAACTTTGTAGATTTTGAAACAAAATTTCAAATCACAGCTATTCAAGGTAAAAAGAATGTTATAATTACAACAAACTCTATTGAGGAAAAAGATATTTTATTAGCTCTAAATAAAGCTGCAAAAATAATCGTATATTTACCTGATGATCCTGAGTTCCCAGGTGTAATGAAAGATGTTCAAAAGTACCCCAAAATAAAAATAAATGATCCAAAAGCCAAGAATTTAGCTCCATCTGATGTAGCTGATAAAATAATAGAGGGGATGAATAAAAGCCATGAATTATCTCCCAAAGTTCAAAGTGTTTCAGGAAGCTTTAATTTAAAAGATGGAGTCAATTTTTTCCTTTCATCTGAAGGGTCAGAGAATTTAACACCTGCTACATCTATTATCTCAACAATTAATATCATGAGCAATGATGGACATGGAGAATCTCGTAGTAATGCTTCAGTGGGAAGTAGGCGATTTTTAGACTTACGTTTTAAAGAGGAATCTGAAAATGCTGCAGAGCGTTCATTACTTGGCTTAAATGCTCAAAAAATTGAACCAAAATCCTATCCAGCTATTTTAGATTATCAAGCTGTTGCAGACCAAGTATTTCACATCGGAATAGCTATGTCTGCAAGATATGTACTTGATCAAGCATCTTTTGTTAAAGATAAAGTAGGAGAACAAGTTTTTGCTACATCTCTATCTGTAATAAATGATCCACATGATCCAGACTTTTTCTCTGCAAACCCTATTGATTCTGAAGGTGTTCCAACCCAAAAATACACCTTAATTAACAATGGAGTTGTAGAGAATTTCGCTCATAGCCGTTTAACTGCGAGTAAAATGGGAGCAAAGATATCAAATGGGTCTGCTTGCATTCTTTTCGGTACTTCGATACCCCTTCCATTTGCTTCAAAGATTTTACCTGGAAATAAAAGTAGACAGCAATTAATTGAAGAAATGGATGATGGATTACTGGTTACTAATTTTCACTATAGTAATTTCATCGATATGCCAAGAGGCACTGAAACTGGAATGACAAAAGATGGCTTATTCATTATTAAAAATGGTGAAATCGTAGGTTCTGCTAAAAATATGCGATTTACTGATTCCATCACGAATATGTTTTCTAAAGCGGAAATATCATCTGAAACAGTTCAAACACCCAATTTCTATGGTTACGCTTATGATGTTCCTGCAATTCGAATAAAAGAACTGAATTTTTCGAGTAAAACAGATCATTGAGACCCGATATTAGGTCACTAAGTTATCTGGGCATATCGAAGAATAATGAACGCATATACACATCAGTATTAATTCCTTCGATACTACCTCCAAGATTCTCTACAAGAGGAATACAATAACGAATGTCTAGCGTAGTACTTTTTTGAGAAAGAAAAGCCACCAATGCTGTTTCTGTTCTCTTTTTGGTAGAACGTTGATATGTTAATACTATAGTATTTGGTTCAAATTGAGGTAAAAACTCTTTAATCTGTATAAAAATGGAACGGTAAACCTCGAAACTTCTTTGGGGGCTATTGAATATCCCCTCTATTTTTGTTGAGACCATTTCATCACGGTCTCTCCATCCATATCCTAACGACCCCAATTCCGATGATTCTATTCGAACTATTTCATGCTCTTTTGGAGGAGTTGGTCGAGTATGAATGGAAACGCTTCTCAAAGGAAAAATTTCTTGTATTGTCTCCACTTGAATCTCTCCACCGAAACCACTCGAACACATTAAATCAAACCAGTAAGGTCCATCCTCTAATCTATGTATAAGAGAACAATCTCTGTAATTAGGCAATTCTTTTTCTAATTGATCGAAAAGTCTCTGAATTTTCAAAGAAATCTTTTTTCCAGATAGAAATGGGATACCTTTCTTATATAGTCCCTCACAGAGGAAAAATATCCTAAAGTGTCCATTTGAAACAGTGAACAACCCAATTCCCTCTATTTCGGGAATTCTATAACCATAAAATCCAGACATTGTGTATTTAAATTCTTGTTCAATATCTGCTAAGGTAATTACCATTGCAGTGAATAAACTACCGCCTAAAAAGGGATCAATCTCACTACCAGCTCTCAAATGACAGTGGCCTATAATTTGGGTACAATGAAGATGTTGAATCCAAATCTGGCTTATTATCACCACCATCATCACCAGTCAAGAAGAAGATTCCAATCTGTATGAATTTGTAGTTTTTCTACAATCAAATATAAAATATAATTATTTGATTGAGACTTACATTAACTATGCTATTAAGGAAGTAGTTAGTTAAAAAGAGTTAGCAAATAGTTATCTCTTTCAAGGATTGTCATTTCCAAAATATCTATAATATCAGACTAATTTTGTATTAACTCTTTATCATAGAATGAATGAGGAAGATATTCTTTATTTTCTTCAACCCATCTTGGAGGATATCCTGTAGAGGCAGTGGAAAGTCCAGTTCACTGTTGAAATGTTCTCTTTTGTAAAGTAAAAAAAGATAAGAGAATAGTTATTCTACTCTCAATTTGAATCGTACAAGGAAAAGCTATTTTAAACAAAATAATCGATTATTAGCACTATTCCACCAATCAAAACGAGAAGAGCACCAATTCCGCCACCTATAATCGCAAGGACAATATATATTATACCCCACAGAAGTAAGTTATCCTTGTTCTTATGAGCTAGCTCTTTGTAACCAAGAACAGCTACTATTCCACATACAATCATTATTGCGACAATAGCCAACCAATTGGCTTCGTCTCCAAGAAATTGAGCTGCAGCAGTAAGATCTAAACCCATAAAATCGAGTGCTAAAGTTGCAACCTCATTCACTGCATAAATAATTCCGAAGACAATCATTATGATTCCACCGAGTCCACCAAGAATTCTGCCAATAAATCTTAAATCTGCCATACATTTTCACTTCCTAATTTCATTTTGTCGTATCAAGTTTACTCTTTTATTATTTTAAATAACTTTTGAAGTTTCAAGCCTAATCATTAGCTGAACTTGTCACCAGAAATTTTATTTTCTGAAGAATCCCAATAAGGTTTAATACATAATTTTGGAAAGCTGGTTAAAATGAGCTATGATATTGTTATCAGAAATGGAAAAATTGTTGATGGAACAGGAAACTCCTCATATAAAGCTGATATTGGAATAAAGGATGAAAAAATTACCAAAATCAGTTCTAATATCTCCCAGCAAGGTGAGACCGAATTAGATGCATTAAATTTGGTAGTATCACCTGGTTTCATTGATCCTCACTCCCACGCCGATATGAGTCTTCCTTTCGATTGTAAACTCCCCTCGCTAGTGCATCAAGGCATTACAACTGTTG
>JAUUVJ010000050.1 GCA_030589605.1 Candidatus Hodarchaeota archaeon
AATGAAAAATAAACCGCTTAAAGAAGAGAAAAAAAATGGTTTCAATAGCTAAAAAAATATTGCAAGACCATCTCAAAGAAGGAAAGTATGAACTTGGGCAAGAAATTGGAATTCGTATAGATCATACACTTACCCAAGATGCCACTGGTACTATGTGCTACTTAGCATTTGAGGCAATGGGACTTGATAAAGTAAAAACTGAATTATCTGTTTCAATAGTAGATCATAATACTTTGCAAACAGATTTTAAGAACCCTGATGATCATCGTTATTTACAATCAGTTGCAGCGAAATATGGGGTTCAATTTTCTCGCCCTGGAAATGGTATCTGTCATCAAGTTTTCCTTGAACGCTTTGCTAGACCAGGAAAAACTTTAATTGGATCAGACTCACACACCCCGACAGCGGGTGGTATGGGTGCCATTGCAATAGGTGCTGGAGGTCTTGATGTTGCAGTAGCAATGGGAGGTGGTCCATTTTATTTGAAAACACCAAAAATTGTTGGAATCAAATTAACAGGATCCTTACCTGATTATGTAGCTGCTAAAGATGTAATTCTAGATCTTCTACGAAGGATGACCTTTAAAGTTGGTGTCGGGAAGATCTTGGAATACTATGGTCCTGGAGTAAAGACATTATCTGTTCCTGAAAGAGCAACAATAACAAATATGGGTGCTGAAACAGGTGCTACAACTTCAATATTCCCCTCTGATGAAATTACTAAAGATTTCCTGAAATGGCAAAAAAGAGAGGATCAGTGGGTTGAACTACCAGAAGGAACTGATTCTGATTATGATGAAATCATTGAAATCAATCTTTCAGAACTTGAACCTTTAGTTGCTCAACCTCATTCACCTGGTAATGTAGTTCCACTCTCTGACTTATATGGAAAGAAAGTTGACCAAGTTGCTATCGGATCTTGTACAAATAGTTCCTTAAAAGACTTGATAACAGTCGCAGCTCTTCTCAAAGGACGCAAAATCCACCAGGATACTGTATTAGGTATCTCCCCTGGATCTCGTCAAGTTCTCATGGAACTCGCGAAAAAAGGTCATTTAGCTGATGCAATAACCGCTGGAGCTCGAATTCTTGAATCTGCATGTGGTCCCTGTATTGGAATGGGTTTTGCACCAAAAACTGATGCTGTAGCAGTAAGAACATTTAATAGAAATTTCTTTGGCAGAACAGGTACGAAAAGTGCTAATGCTTATTTAGTTAGTCCAGAAGTTGCAGTAGCTGCAGCTGTTTTTGGAGAATTCACTGATCCCAACAAATTAGGTTCTTATCCAAAGATCGAAATTCCTTCAGAGATAGAAATCGATGATTCAATGGTTCTTCCACCATCAAGTAAACCTGATGAGGTAGCAATTGTCAGAGGACCAAATATCGCTCCTTTACCTGAATTTCAACCATTATCCGATGAGTTCCAATTTAAGGTACTTATTAAGACTGAAGACGATATCACGACCGATGACATTATGCCTGCCGGAGCTAAAATTCTTCCACTACGATCTAATCTTCCTGAGATCAGCAAATATGTGTTTGAACAAATAGATCCCACTTTTCCAGACAGAGCGCTTGAAAATAAGGAAAAAGGTGGTGGAATCCTTATTGGTGGAGATAACTATGGACAGGGTTCCAGTCGTGAACACGCAGCTTTAGCTCCTATGTATCTTGGCATTAAAACAGTGCTTACTAAATCATTTGCTCGTATCCATCGGGATAATCTCGTGAATTTCGGAATTCTGCCTTTAACCTTTAGCGACAATGCTGATTATGATAAAATAAATGCTGGTGATATTCTAGAGATTAAAGGTGTTCGTAAGACTTTGGAGGATAATACACCAATTACAATACGAAATATAACTCAAAATTTCGATATTAAGACATCATATGATTTTTCAGATCGTGAAAGACAAATCCTCCTTGCTGGCGGCAAATTGACTTATACTGTGGCTTCATCCTAGATAGGATGGCCTCATTCTATTTTTTTCTATTTTTTATTTGAATTAGTTGTAGTTTTTTTTTTTTTTAAAGAAAGACTTCTTGAATTTTAAAAAAATTTGATTTATAACTGAAAAGAAGTCTATAGCTAAACATTTCGGAAAAAAAAGGCGAAAAGAAAGAAGACACCTTCATGATCTTCTGCATTTTCGATTTAATAGAACAAGAGCTACAGAAAATACAAGAATAGTAATAAATCCTGGATAGGAAGATGGATTAGAAATTGGGGCGTTAATAGTAAAGATTACTGTATCTGTTCCACGATTATCAAATTGATCGATAGCAACGATTGTGATGTTATGAACTCCATTCGAAAATGGTGTTATAAGTGTTCCACTAGTAATAGTAGTGTCATTAGCATGTCCATTAAGATAGAGTGTAACAGTTCCTCCTGAAACTGTATAATTAAAAAAAACACCATTGATCTCATAAGTTGTGTTTGTTGGGCTAGTGATACTAACAATAGGACGTGAAGTATCATCAGTTGTAAAAACAAATCTTTCTGATACCCAATTACCCATGCTATCATTGGCATAAACAGAGAGGATATGTTGACTATCACCAGTTGGTAGGGGTGTAACATAATTACTACTCCAAGTTTGGTTAGTAGTTCCATCCCAGTTATATAATACTGTTTCAAGATCAGTATCGTTTACATCTACGTCTATAATTGTACCTGAATGGTGTATAGTATTATTTAGTGGAGAATTCAAGGTTATAATAGGAGGGGCTGAAATCGTGAACGTAACAAAAACATGGAATGAACTTGAAGGTGTAATTTTACCCATCGCTTCAAGAGTGTAAGTTCCACTGTTTAATGTTCGTTCTTCGTCTAAATTCCAAGGTCCCATTAATAAATAACCACCGTCTAATCCATGAATATTGTAGCCAAAATCAATAGCATATCCCGATAATAACACATTGATCGTATTTACATAATAAGTTTGATTTAGAGGAGATTCAATTTTCACAGAAGGTATTGGATTAACTACAGGAGATGTATCATTATTTTTAGTTGGACTAACGATTGTATCCAACGTATAATTACCCGATCCGCTATAATCATCCCAATAGTTCGAATTTAGGGCATTATTTGTCCCATCATCATACGCAGAAGCGTTATTAGGAAATCCGTAACTATTATTAGCAAAAATGTTATTTGTTATTGTATTATTTTCACTATTAGTTTTTAGATACAAGCCGTAATCAAAGTTATCATAAATAAGGTTATTATTAATCGTATTATTATGAGATTCTGACAGAGATATACCATGGGGCGATAATCCCGTAAAAGATCCACCTAGTGTGTTAGGTCCACAGTTGTAAATTCTATTATTGGTAATAGTTGCGTTCATTGCCTCTTGTAATGATATGCCTTCTATTGTAGTATTGTATATTGTGTTATGGGTAAAAGTGTGATAATAACCACCTCCACTTGGGGCAGCTTGATGTTTAATTGCGTATTTAATGTCCCTTATTATATTGTGGGAAAATGTACAATTATTTGAATCCTGTATATGAAAACCAAATAGAGGATAGTCACGAATAGTATTATAGAGGTAAGTATTATTATTAGACTCTGTCATAGCAATACCAGAAAACGAAATATCATAAATTGAATTACTCGAGAAGGTATTGAAGTGAGAAAAATCAAGCATAATACCCACCGACATCTCTTGATGTATTGTATTGTATGAACAAGTATTATTATCGGAGTAGAAAAGATAAATGCCAACCCCACTAGACCTGATATAATTTAATTCATTATTGATAATACTATTATTTGTGCAATGAAGAAGGGAAATTCCCATACTCAATCCATGATTGAAATAATTGTTTTCAATCGTACCATGTGTAACGTTAACAAACCTTGTCATGTTATAAGCAGAATCTAGTCCATTAAGATAGCAGTTGCTGATATTGAAATACTTAGTTGTATTTTCAATATGAATCAAAGGCCCTGATGAAGCTGTTATATTATAATTCTCTATCAGGTAGGGGTCATTATAAGTTCCAATTCCAGTAAAATTATACCCTGAAGGGCCAAATGCACTATCATTTAGAATATCAATAGATCCTCGTTCTACATAAGCATTTATTCCTTTGATAGAAATTATTGATTGTTTTGATTCAGATGCTATACTAATAGCTCTACTCTGAACCATTGTTAGTAAAATCAAACTGATAAATAGCGTATTTCTTCTTTTTTTCATCAATAATAACTCCAAGTATTAAAAAATAAATATACAGAGAAGGTTTAATTAAGTTTCATTTGTACTAATAGAGAATTATTAGCCACAAACAAATGAACTTATTCTTCAAATTAGATATAAGTAGTTTTTAAGACTTAGCATCAAAATGAAGATTGAATTAGAATTTTTTGTCACTCATAATCATTAAAATGAGAAGGATTGAAGAAATCACCTTAATAACTAATAGAACTCAATATAATCTTTATTTTCTTACTATTTTGATGAATAATTCACAAATAGCATTATTTAAAAACAGTATATTCTCTTAGAGATCACTTCTTTGACATGTCTGCTGACTTATAAAAAAAAGAGAAAAAAGGAAGAAAATTGGTCTAAATTTTCTTATACTTTCGGAAACCTATCACCAGAATCATGCAGAACATAAGAATGGTGAAAAAATCTGGGAAGGGAATTAAATCTGTTGTTGTTGTATCTATTGCGGTATCTATAGTAAAAATGACTGTATCTGTACCAATATTTCCAGCTTGATCGATAGCTGTTATTGTGATATTATGAACCCCATCAAGAAATCCTTGAATAAGTGATCCACTTTGATAAGCTGTTGTACTATCAGCTCCGTTGATATAGATTGTTACTGTACCTTCTGAAACCGTGTAAGTTAATACAACTTCATTGATCTCATAAGTTGTGGCAGTTGG
Source organism: Candidatus Hodarchaeota archaeon (assembly GCA_030589605.1). GTDB lineage: Archaea > Asgardarchaeota > Heimdallarchaeia > Hodarchaeales > Hodarchaeaceae > Hodarchaeum. The sequence continues at coordinate 4,916 of JAUUVJ010000050.1, forward strand.
GCTAGTGATACTCACTGTAGGGCCTGTGTCATCAGTAGTAAAAGCAAAATTCTCTGATGTCCAATTACCTAAGCTATCATTGGCATATACAGAGAGAACATGCTGGCTATCACCAGTTGGTAAGGGTGTTACATAACTACTACTCCAAGTTTGGTTAAGAGTTTCATCCCAGTTATATAGGACTGTATCAAGATCAGTATCGTTTATATCTACGTTGATAATTTTACCTGATTTATGTGTTGTATCATTTTGTGGAGAATTCAAGGTTATAATAGGAGGTGCTGAAATCGTGAACGTAACTAAAACAAAGGATAAAGTATTCTCTGTAATTCTACCCATCGCTTCAAGAGTATAAGTACCACTGTTTAACGTTCGTTCTTCATTTGAATTCCAAGGTCTAAATGACATAATATCACCATCTAATCCATGAATATTGTAACCAAAACGAATAGCAAATCCCGATAATGTAATATTGATCGTATTTGTATAATAAGTTTGATTTAGAGGAGAGTCAATATTCACAGTAGGTGTTGGATTAATTACAGGAGTTGTATCGTTATTTTTAGTTGGGATATTGAGTGAATCCAACGTATAATTACCCGATCCGCTGTAATCATCCCAATAATTAGAATTAATAATATTATTTGTCCCTTCATCAAACGCTGAAGCGTTATTTGATGGAATACCATAGCTATTGTTTACAAAAACGTTCAATGTTGCTGTATTATTTTCACTATTATAATGAAAGTACAGGCCGTAATCAAAGTTATCATAAATAAGGTTATTATTAATCGTATTATTATGAGATTCTGACAGAGATATACCATGAGGTGACATACCCGCCAAAAAGCCGTCTAGTGTGTTAGGACCACAGTTGTAAATCCTATTATCGGTAATTGTTGCATTTATAGCATCTTGTAATGATATACCTTCTACTGTACTATTGTATATAGTATTATGGGTGAAGGTGTTATAATAACCACCTCCACTTGGCCATGCTTGATGTTTAATCGCGAACTTAGTGTCCCTGATAATATTGTAGGAAAATGTACAATTGTCACAATCCTGCATAAATAAACCAGACATAGGATAGTCACGAATAGTATTATAGAGGTAAGTATTATTATTAGACTCTTCCATAGCAATACCCATTGCGCTAACATCATAAATTGTATTACTCGAGAAGGTATTGAAGTGAGAAAATTCAAGCATAATACCCACCGACATCTCTTCATGTATTGTATTGTATGAACAAGTATTATTATCAGAGTAGAAAAGATAAATACCAACCCCAGTAGACCAGATATAATACAGTGTATTATCGATAATGCTATTATTTTTACAATGAAGAAGAGAAATTCCCATTGCCCGTCCATGATTGAAATAATTGTTTTCAATCGTACCATGTGTAACATTAATCAACATTGTCATGTTATAGGCAGAATCCAAGCCATTTAGATAACAATTGCTCATTTTAAAATACTTAGTTGTATTTTCAATATGAATCAAAGAACCAGATGAAGCGGTTATATTATAATTTTCAATCAGGTAGGGATCATTAAAATCTCCATTTCCATTAAAATTATACCCTGTAGGCCCGAATGCACTATCGTTTAGAATTTCAATCGGTCCCCGTTCTACATAAGCTGTTATCCCTTTGATAGAATTTACTGATTGGTTTGATTCAGATGCTATACTATTAGTACTACTTTGAACCATTGTTAATAGTATTAAAATTAGAATTAGTGTTATTTTTCCTTTTTTCATGAAATAAATCTCCAAAAGTTACGAGTTATTATCAGAAGTAATTTTAGCTAATGTTTATTCCCAAACTAAGAAGTTATATCAATTATATATAATTGGGTAGCTTCTTTCTTAATTCTTGATATTTAATTTATAAAATTTCTCCTTCAAATCAGAAAAGCGTTAATAGAAGTTTAGCTGTAATCTAAGAAAGTCTGATGCTATTAAATAGAATTACAGGGAAAAAATTATATAAAATTCAAATAGAGAAAAAAAGAAAAGAAAAAAAAGGAAAAAATTGATGAAAAATTATTGATAGTTTTGCTATTTCTTATAGAAAAGTATGGGTGTCATTTAATTCTTATTGAAGGCGAATCCTTTAAGGCTTCATAAACTAAATTTTTTATTTTTACATCATCTACAGGCTGAATCCAATCGCTATCAGGAGGACAATATTGTGTCATTAATATTCCAACAACTTCTTTTAATGGATCAATCCAATATAATGTATTCAAGGCCCCACCCCAATCATGTTCACCAACACCACTTTTAGTTATGTTTTCTTCTACTTTAACACGGACACCTAATCCAAATCCATATCCTTCTTCTCTATTAATGAAGTCAGGATCTTCCGGCTTAATCCAATACAACCCTAATAAGGATTTATTTTCAGTCAAGTGATTCTGGGTCATCATATCGATCGTTGAATTTCTGACAATTTTTTGCCCCTCTAATTCACCATTTTTTAACATCATGACTGTAAATTTCAGATAATCTGCAATCGAAGATACTAATCCCCCCCCTCCTGATAAAAGTTCCGGTTTTTGTCTATATCCATCAATCATAGGCCCTTTTAACTCATTTAACTCATTTTCTGTGTTTCTTGTATAGACTTTAGCTACTTTATGCCATTTGAATTCTGGAACATAGAAATCAGTATCAACCATTCCTAATTTGTGAAAAAGCCGTTCTTTAAGAAAAATATCCAATTTCTTTCCAGTTAATTTTTCAATTAAATATCCTAGAACATCATGATTAAAACCATACTTCCAAAACGTACCAGGTTCAAAAGCTAAAGGCAGTTTAGCCAGTTTTGGAATGAATTCTTCTAATGAACCGCTTTTCGGAACTTTTTCTAAAACTGATTTACCTCTATTGTCACCTTTAAAATCAAATTCTTTGCTATATAAATCATCAATGGGAATGTTTGGTATAAATCCGTAACTTAAGCCCGAAGTATGGGTGAAAAGATGTCTAATAGTTATTTGGTTTTTAGCATCTTCTGTAATCATTTCATTTGTTTCTGTATTTACTGATTTTAAGACTTTTAAGTTACTGAATTCAGGAATAAACTTGGAAATTGGATCATCTAAGTCAAACTTTCCTTCTTCATAAAGCATGAGAGTAGCTAAACACACAATTGGTTTCGTCATTGAATAAATTCTGAAAATTGTGTCGAATTCTAATGGTTCGTTTTTTGCTATATCTTTCCAACCAAATTTGTCACAATAAACAATTTTATCTTTCTGGTAAATAAGCAAAATTATCCCACCCGTTTTCTTTTGATCTATATAATTTTGTAATTCCTGAGTTAATTTACTAAATTTCTGATGATTTATTCGTTTTATTTCTAACAATATTTTTCACCCTTCAACTTTTCTTACTCTTTTTATTTTTTACATTTATCTGTTTCCTGTTCTGCAACTAAAGAGAATGGACAGGATTTCGGGTACTATGTTGTCTTGTTCGTCTTCTTCCTTGATATTTGACCAACATTAGTCACTTTCGGTGATCTCTTCTCGAAAATAGGATTCTTATAGACACCCTTTGGCGTATCAGCATGCACGGAAAAAAAAAAAGTAATCTAGTATTAAGTTCACAGAAAAGAAAAAAAATAGGGATTGAAAAATTTACTGATAACTTAATCATATTGGTCTGTAAATCCAATATGATTTAAAAGCAGTGAAGCAGCAGTAATCATACTTGTTAGATCAGCAAAACGTTCTTGACTATTATCAACCATTTTAAGTTCACTTCCTTCGAACATGGAAAGGATAGCTTGAAAAAATGTTATTTTGAATTATAACATACGAGAAAACTTGTCATATACATTTTTTCGATGTCCAATATATAGTATGATAATCTTTCTGTCCTTGTGTTCAATTTCGTAAATTATCCGATATTCTCCTGCTCGTATTTTACAAAATTCAGTTCCTAGAAGAAGTTCACCTTTTTCTGGGGATTCTTTTAATTCTTGGATTGATTGCTTAATTCTTGTCTGGATTTGTTTATCCACTTTTTTAAGGTATGAAAGAGCTTTTGGATGGAGAAAAACTAAGTAGACCACAAGAGATCACTCCTCGAATTGGAGGAGAATTTCAGGGTTTGCCCTCACTTTATCACTTCGTTCTTTCAGCATTTTGTAGAAATTGCGTGTTTGTTCTCGTTCCATATGAATAGCAATCATAGTTTTGATAGCATCACTTCTACTTCTATATTTCCCTTCGAGTACCCAATTATCAATCATTTTTACCATTTCATCAGGTAATCTTAGTTGAACTTGAGCCATAAAACTCACATCAAGTTTTCGTTCTGTAAACATTTCTGTTTACATTTGTATTAAAACATTTCTATTCATATCATTTATTCCTGTTAATCATGAAATAAGCTTCTTAAAGCTTCAACTGTTAGTTGAACTAATCTCTTCTTCCCCCAAATATAAACTGACATAGCTAGAAAAAAAAATGTAGCTTATAAATACCAGAAATCTCTTCAAAAACTACTCACGAAAAAAAATCCCAAGAGAAGAAAGATTACATAAATAGAAGTAGACCTTTCTGTTTTTGGGGAGGTTTTTTTGCAAAGTAATTTAGAGATTATATTTGTCTATATCAAAAAGATAAAATTCTTCAGGGAGCTCTTCACGTAAAAGAAGATTATGTTCAAATGGTAATGGTTTATCAGGACAAACCCTATTATGAGATTCAATAAATCTAATATTGTCGTGAATATTCCATAGGCTAAGATCAAATTCTAATTTATACTTAAACGACATAACTGCCAATCTGTGATACCATAACATTATTTCGCCTACTACCAATTCATTTAACACCCATTTTATCTGACATAAGAAAAAATCTTCAAACAACCGTCATTTAAGTTAAGTGATTTAACCCTTCTTCCTCCGATTTGTTAAATACACAGATAAGACTAAACTAAAAATCGTTATTATAGTAATAAATCCATTACTTGACACTTGGGGAGGATTGGAAGTTGTTGGTGAAGTTGTTATAGCAGAATCAATAACTGTGAATGAAATACTATTCATACCAATATTTTTAGCTATATCAACTACTTCAACCTTGAGAGAATAGGAGCCAGCAGTGGTTATCTCGGATAGAAATGAGTTATTTTTCTTGCTGATCAGCATTGAATTATCTAAAATAACGTTTACAGTGTAATTATATTTTTCTATGATGCTAAAACTTATTTTGGGAAAACCTTCAGCTAAATCATAAACCACATCTTCCAATGGACTTAATATGGTAACAACAGGAGGAATTTTATCAGTTTTTACTGTAAAATCATCAGAACATACCATTACTGTCTTTTCATATACAGATTCATCTTCTATTGATATTCTATATCCGTATAATCCATCTTTAATGTCATTAAAGATTACTTCACCATTTATATCAGTTGATTGACTTCCTATGTATTCTCCACTCACATGAAAGAGCCTTACAAGTGCATTTTGAACATTTATTCCTTTTTTTAATTCTTCCACTTGAATTTTTAAATCCGCAGCATCTCCTTGATAATCATAGTTATTTGAATACGCATAACTAATTATTTGAGTCTTTGGTACAGCTATTTGTCCTGAACCTATAGGATAGCTATAATAAAATGCTTCCCAAGCATATAAACCATAATCAATTCCAGTAAATGTTATTCTTCCATTAGTATTGCTAATTCCAGAAAAAATTTCTACACCGAATAGATTCCTAATCGAGACATTTACATTTGGCACGGAAACTAGATTAGGAAATCCTGTTGCATCATAAAATTCAAATACTACACTTGGATTGTCATCAGTTACATCTAATAATCCTACAGTATTCAAAACTGCTATTCCTGTAAAATTATCTATATCAGGAAATGTTCTTTTATATATCGGTTTCGCATCAATGTTTGAATCCATCACTTGACCTCTTGATCCAGTTCCAACAATCTGTGATCCATACGTTCCATCTCCGAGATATTTATAAAAATCACTTCCATAAGCTACCCCCGATCCAACAAATCGTTGTGGATGTTGATTACAATCTTGTGTTACTCTTACCCAATGATCTGCCCATTCAAATAGTTCCCATAATGATACTTTTCCATTATTATCATCATCTGCATTTACAGCATTTGCATTAGGATCTATTGCTCTTCTGGTTGCCCATGGCCAGTAGCTATGACTGCTATATGCTTCGCCAGTTTCATCCCAGTCACATGATGTGTAAATAGCTCTATTTGGTTCATCATTTAAGTCATCAATCCAGTAACCTGAATGACAAGGGCCTAAAAAGATGTACATGTGATCACAGAATATATTATCAAGTAATATATCGAGGTGATCACTTCCCATTGCATCTGTATATGTCTCAAACATCCCATCAACAATGTTGTTCGAAGCATCAACGTAAAATCCTCCGTGACCTGTCCACCATATAACCACTTGATCATCACCATCAGCTTTCATAGCGATTTCATTTAATGCCCATTCAACCGCTAAAACACTAGTTATATTGTCTCGATATACAGTTTGTCCTGAAACGGGATCTACGTCATAGGGAGTTAATAGATAGATATTTGAGGGGTTAAAACCATAATAGATAGCCAAAGTATTATACATCTGGTGGGCATCATGAGTAAATCGCTGTTCACCTGCTCCAGCAACGATAAGAGCATAGTAATCAACTTGACCATCTCCTCCTGGAACTGTTAACATAAAATGGAGATTTTCAAATTGTCCATCATGATTAAGATAGACATCTGCATACTGCGTTTCAAAACCACCCACCATCACACAAAAGTTGTAAAAACCCAGTGGTAAATCATAGTATGCCTTATAACCATTCCAATCTGTTGGGACTAAAAAGGTCCAATCACTACCAAGTCGTTTGTATCTAACATAAGCAGGTTGTGGTAAACCTGAAAAGACTTCACTAACATGAATATGGACGTCACATTTTGCTTGATAGATATACAATACACAAATTCTTTTTTGTCCTTTATAATCAATGGATTTAGGTACTACTGTATCTCTATAACCAAATTTGTGACACACAACTTCATACTGTCCTAGAAAAAGGCCTGTAATATTTACAAAACCATTAATATCAGTATAGCCGAAGAAAGAATATCCATTTTGAGTTATAACATCGACTCGGCAATCCTCAACCAAGCCAATCTCAATATCATATATGGTGAATTCCATACAGCTAGAATTATCTGTAATATCAATCATATCTTGGAAGAGTAACCCAAATTCTTCCCCTATCCAGTTTATACTTCCCAACATGCTTTGTTCCCCTTCATTTGTAAAAACTGATATATTATACTCCCCTATCGGCAAATTTCCAATAGCTACTTCTCCACTTTCACTCATTCCAGAAAATACAATACTACCACTTGTACTGGTCACACTAATAAAAGAATTCATTGAACAACATACATTTAAAGTTCCTGTTCCTGTTGAGGGGATTAGTGTTTCTCTGTTCTCTGGATATTTATTTTCAAAAAGATCAACTGTGTATATTCCTGTTTGAAAACCTTTTTTTGACGCTTCAATAGTATATTTTCCTAAATTTAAGTCTGAAATTGACAAGATCGATTCATCAGTCCAAGTAGATGATATTAGTTCTTTATCATGATCATATAATTTAACTAGGACAGAACTAATAGGAATATTATTGATATCTACAAATTCCACTTTTATTGATCCTCGTTCACTATGACTTCCCAAGAAAACCTCAACTAGTTTGTGGTCTGTATTCCATCTAATGTGTATTTCTTTTTGATAACTGAAGTATGTATCAGCAGCTACTATCAGTTGATAGGTTCCTTGAGCTAGGTTTGTTATATTATAAAATCCAAAATCATTAGTTGAACCTGTGAAAACAACTTCATCTTTTATATTATATAAAGTTAAACCTGCACTTGAAATAGGTATTAATAAATCTGATAAAACACTTACCTCTATAAATCCTCTATTCAATGAAGTTGGAAACATGTGAAAAGTTATTTTTGAATAATCATTTGGATAATAAATAATAAATTCCTTTTCAGCTTCATTGTATGTATCGTAATGAGCAGTAATTCTATATTTACCCACATCTAGTTTGGAAAAAATCGCATGTCCATTTACATCTGTCATTCCAGTCCAAATTGATTTTTCAGAATCATTGAAAATTTCCAAATGAACATATGACAAATTTCTTTTAGTCGATGCATCTATAGAAGTAACTTCGACCGTTGCTACACTTGTTCCTTTTGGTAAAAGAGTGATTGTAACTTTATTATAATCTCCATGCCAATTTATTTTCGTAGTTTTTGTATTTTCATAATATCCAACAGCAGAGGCTTTTACTTCATATTTCCCTAGATTAATAGGGACTTCTGTTATAGCTAAACCGCTCTCATTTGTTGTTTTAATACTGACTATATTTCCATCTATGTCAGTTATCTCTATATCAGCATTTACAATTGGTTTTCCAGTTATATCTACAACTGTTGTTTCAATAGATCCCTTAATTAATAAATCAGGGATTAAGAAAGATTTTATGCCCTTAAATTCTCCTAATATATCAATTACAAGAAGATGAGTATCCATTTGATATGAAGGATCAATATCCTTGCTAATATCAACTTTAAAGGTACCAACATATAAATCAGTTATATTAATAAACCCTATCTCATCAGTTATTCCTGATTTTATTAAAGCACCCGTTATCTGATCAGTAACTTCGATTAGTGCATCCTTTAAGGGGAGTGCTGTTACTCCATCGAAAACGTAAACTTCAATATATGATGATACTGAATATACAGAGCGGAAGGCAAATGACTTTTTTCTTAATAAAGGAATTCCAATAACATTATTTTCTTCAATGGACTCATTTTTAACTAAGTCACTATAAATAAAAGATGATGAACTCATCAATATTAACATAAAGAG
>JAUUVJ010000171.1 GCA_030589605.1 Candidatus Hodarchaeota archaeon
CAAAAACAGCCAGCACCCAAAGAAACGAATGTAGCACCTAGTATTTCTTCAGAGATACAAATAGAAAAAAGCTTAGAAAACTCAGTTTGTCCTCTTTGTCGTAATGAAATCCCCCCAGATCACAATTTCTGTCATTTATGTGGAGGTAAAAGAAAAAAAACTGTAAAAGATGATCATCAACAAAGATTAATTTGTAACAGATGTTGGAAACCAAATCCTCCTAATATCGACTATTGTATTCATTGCGGATTAAAACGTCAAGTTAAGAAGTCGAAATTACTTGAAAAACCATTTAATGGATATCAAATGGATCTTTCGGAAGTTTTTCGATCACAAACCTTTCCAACAACAATGCTCAAGCATAACTTGATGATTTCCTCACTTATTTTCCCTTCAAAAACTACTGTTATTCATTCAAACTATTTCGGGGTTTCTAAAACTCAACCAAAAGCATTAAATAGTATGTTAAGAAATATAGGGGGGTTTGATACAAGAAACCTAAGCAATTACATAATGGTTTTTATTTTGATGATTTCTATCTATGCTTTTTGGTATTTTGGTAGATATGAAAGTTTCTCTGTTGCTGAAGATATCATAACAAATACATTTTTTGTAATAGTTTTTGGTGGATTAATCATGAACACTCTTTTAATGCTTCCTGTATGGTTAGCAACCTTTTTCGTATATCGTAATACAGGACAAAGATTAAATTTTAGAATTGAATCTTCACGTGTATTTACAACAGTAATATTCAATATATTGTGGATGCTATTTGGGTTCGGACCAATTTTTTTGCGATTAGGAGAGTTTAAAAATTTCAATGAACGTCTTATTATTAATAGATCCTTTATGAAAGGAATAGCTCTAGGTTCAGCAATTGCTGTTCTTTGTGCTTTAATTTTCGGAGTATTATCTACTGCAGTGATAGGAATTCCAGGTGAATTTGTTGGAACTCTTTTCAATGATTCTCCTGTTAGAAGCCACATAATAGCTAGCTACTTTGGTTCTGTTTGGATTTCCATAATAATGCTATTACCTCTTGGAGACTATTATGATAAGGTAATTAGACAATGGAATCAATTAGGATACATTGTATTGACTATAATCTGTTTCTTCCTGTTATTTAACTCATTTTCTATGATCGGATATTTAGCTCAATTTATTTAATTTTTCTTTAAAAGAAATAAGATTCTTAAAAAACAGAAGATTTTCTCTTTTTTAGGAGAATTAGTCTAAGATTCCATTTTTTCAAGTAGTAAAATCCAAGATGATATTCTTGGTTCTATTTCATGATGAATCGGAAATGGATAGAATCCAATATGATGCTCTGATCCTTGATGATCTAGAATTTTGCCATGTATGAATTCTTTTCCAATCGGACGCTTATTGTATATTAAATCACGAAAATATTCAGTCAATCCAGCTTCTTGAAAAGGATGGAAATGGAGTATATTAATTGTACTTAAATCAGAAACCCCAGAAAATTGTAAGATTGTTTGAGCTTTCTTATTAAAACTCTTAATTTGGCCTAAATTGTCTATTTTTATCATCCCGAGAGGAAGATTGTTGACTAGAATCTCATATTCCTTTTGAATTTGAGCAAGATATCTTTCAATACGTTTTCTCTCAGTAATATCTGAAATCGTTACAACAGCTCCGTGTACTTTGTTATCTACAATCAGGGGAACAGATGACACAGATGCTTTTACTTCTTCACCTTGAGCAGTAATATATGTAAGTAGAAGATATTTGGAACTTTTTTTACCCGTCATTCGTTCTTTGATAAGTTCTTTAACTCGGTCTTTTTCAAAGGAAGGAAAAAGATCATAAACGCTTTTACCAACTAATCTACTTGAATAACCAAGTATCTCCTTCAATCTCGGATTAACCATAGTTAATTTAAAATTCAAGTCATAAGTGTATAACCCATCCGTCATTGAATTTATTATTGATTCTAAAAACTCTTTTGTTTGACGAAGTTCCTTTTCTTTTTTAAGACGTTCTGTTACATCCTCAATAAAACCATAAGTTTCTATTACTTTTCCCTCTTCATCTTTTAATGCTGCTGCAGTAATAATTGTAGATACAATTTTTCCTGATCGAGTATAAAATTCTAAAGGATAATTTTCTACATGTTGATTCACAAGACGTAATCGAGTTTTCTCTTTGAGAATTTCCGCTCCTCTCGGAGTAACAAAATCAAGAACAGGAACACCAATCATTTCATGAGGGCTATAACCTAATGTTTGAGCTATACTATCATTTACATAAGTTGTATTTTCATCTTCAATAGATGTAACCCAAATTCCAAATGCAGTCTGTTCTATTAACATTTGAAAGCGTTTGGCATAACTCTTCGATTCTGCTTCAGCTTGTCTTTTTTCCGTTAGATCTCTCACAAAAACAGCAACACGATGCCCTTTTGAATGTTCGATAATAAATCTGATAGCTTCAACAATATGGTTTCTATTTTCTTTAACATTTCTTATTCTAAATTCTATTGGAATACTTGGGGGTTTTTCTGCATTCGGAATTTTCGTCTTTATTATTTCACTAACCTTATCGAACTCTTCTTTAATTTCTTTTGATGAATCATAACCTATGGGTTTGAGAATCATCATAATTTCCCAAAGAGTTTTATTAATGGTTTCTTCTGCTGAAAGACCTGTTATAATGGAAGCGGATGGGTTCCAATCTATTATTTTACCATTCTTTTCCGTTAAAATGATTCCTTCTGTTAATCCCTCAACAACCTTTCTGTGCTTTTCCTCAGAATCTATTAGTGCTTGCTGAGTTTTCATTGCATCTGTTATATCTCGTGCAATTGCTTGTATACCTATTACTTTTCTATTTTCAGTTTTAATTTTATCGTAAATAGGTCTACCTGTTATATCCAAATGAAGAATTTGTTCATCTTTAGTTAAAGATCTAATCATCCTCCGTTCAATATTTCCCTCATAAATGGAATTCAACATTATTTCCCATTTTTCAAGATCTTCAACAAAAGCGATTTGTTTGAAGGACATATTAATAATTTCTTCTTGAGAATATCTAAATACTTCAAGAAAACCTAGATTTGTTTCAACAAGACAACTTTTAGAATCAAATATAAGTATAATACCAGCTGAATTTTCAAATAGATCTCTATATCTTGCTTCTGATTCATGTAATTTTTTTTGTAACCAGTATTTATCAATTGTCTGACGGATAGATGTAGCCATCAGAATGAAATAACCAGGTTGAACCCTTTTAATGAAATCTCCACTTGCACCTAATTGTAATGCTTCTGAAGCGATTTCTTCACTTCCCTGTCCTGTAACAAATATAACTGGTGTATTAATGTTCATAGAGGTGAATTTACGCATCAGATTTATTCCATCAGACGGAAAGATTTTCCCAGCCATGTTCAATGTTCCAGGTAATTTATGATCACAAAGAATACAATCAAATTCTTCTTTTTCAAGTTTTTCAATAGCTTCATTTGCAGAGTGGGCTGGGGTTATTTGAAAACCAGGATCAACATCTTTAAATTTCTTAATCACTAATCGAATAAACCACTCGTCATCATCAATAGCTAAAATTCTTGCTTCTTTCAGTTTTCTCGTGTATTTTTGACCTACCATGGCTAAAATCGCTCAGTATTTATATACATTGAATAGAATTATATGCATCCTTGAAGTTTAAATATTTGATCGATATTTTAAATTATCTTCAGTCAAAACAATATTGATAGTCTTCTATTTAAAATCTATTCTTTTTGTATTAGACCTGATTTTACTAATACTTAAGAAATGAATAAGAAATCTTGATAAATTAATCTTGATTGACAATTAGAGGAACCATCATTTGCTTTCCCTTATTATTAATTATACATATACAAGAGATAAATTGAATAACTTTATGATAACAAGTGGTCTGGAGGAACAAAAAAGCAAAGTATTATCTTCCACTTTAATGGAAAGAGCCACATTTCTATTCTTTTTTGAAAAGTATTCATTAACAAAAGACGATTATAATCTCGATAATTTATGGATCTCTGATATTTCTCAATCCTTGAATTTTGTCTCCATCATTTTCAATGAGCTTTTATCAATTGATAAATCTTCATTCAAAGTTATTGATAAACAAACTAAAAAATTCACCTTAAACGAGTTAAACAAATATAAACAAAATTTTAATTTGGTAATAGAAGAACTAATTAGTAAAAACCTAGATATGAATAGGATAACATCTTCAATTTATGAAGCAATTTACAATTTAGATAAAGACGATAATCAAGGTGCTGTACACACACCTTTTTTATTAACAGAATGGATCGTTAACAATTGTATTCATAGATATCTAGGAGTAAAGATTAATAATAAATTATCTGAAAGTAAATTTAAAAATTTTACTATATTAGATATATCTGTGGGTTGTGGTAACTTTTTTCTTGCATCTTTGAAATGTTTAATGTCAATATTCGTCTCAGAGGATTCTAAAAGAAAAAAAATGATCTTGAGAATATTAAAAAATAACATATATGGAATAGATATTGACCAAAATTCAATCAAAATCTGTAAACTAAGAGTGATATTATATCTTCTTAAAGAAGAACCTTCAATCACATCAAAAGACGTTCAAGAAATTTTAAATGCAATAAAAATTAAAACTGGAAACTCTCTTATAGGTTATTTGTCTAATCCATTAGATTATTGTGAATCTAAGCATAAGAACTATGATAACGATTTACTTAAAGGGATTAAAAAGTTAAATTTAAAAAATCCTAAACTTATAAAAAAAATAAAAGGTTTTCATTGGTTCATTGAATTTCCATCCATTTTTAGTGAAAAAAAGGATAAAGGATTTGATTTAGTTATAGGGAATCCTCCTTGGATTGGTTATCGTCATATCTCTATTGAAGAAAAAATCGTCTATAAGTATCTCTATCCTGAAATATACACTGGATTAAATGATTATTACTATTATTTTATTGAAAGAGGGTTACAATTACTAAATTCGAAAGGAAAATGCTCGCTAATAACATCTAGATATTTTTTAGAAGCAAAATACGCAAAAAAATTAAGATCACAATTAATAAAACATCGTTATATCGATATAATTATAGATCTAAGAGGTTTTAGAATATTTCCTAAGGGTATTAATTCAGCGATATTATTTCTTGACAAGAATCGAAAATCGAAAGAGAAATTTGACATTTTTGTTCTGAAAAATTCAAAAATTAAACTCCACACGTTATTAGAAGGGTTAACAGATAATTTGATGAATATACCGTCTGATGAAAGTACTTATTTTCAGCATTTACAATTGAAAAACGGATATTCAGCCTGTAGTACAGACATCATGACTTCAGACAAAGTAAGACACATTTTTAATACAATTAAAGCAAAAAGTAGTTCATTAGGAGATGTATGTCTAGTTGGAACAGGTTATCACAGTGGAAATGATGATGTTTTTACAAAAAATATAGTTCAAACAAAACTCCGATACTATGGGGAAGTAAAAATCCAAAAGAAGATTAACAGATTTCTATTAGAAACTGAACTTATTGAAAAAAGAGTAACAAATAGAGATATCTTACCATTTACTTTGAAATGGAGCGGAAATTTTGTCCTGATGACTAAACATGGGATAGAAATTAATAAATATCCATTAACTAAGACATATCTTGACCAATTTGAGAGTTTAAAAACCAGATATGAAGTAAGAAAAGGCCAAGCCAAACAGTATGAAATTGCTCAATTTCGTAATGAATCAATATTTAGGCAAGAATTGAAGATAATTTGCCCATACAGAGCTACAGTTCCCAGATTCGCATTAGATAAAGAATTTTATCTTCATTCAATTGATTGTTGTTCAATTGCATTAAGAAAAACAAGTAATCTTTCAATTTATTACTTATTAGGTATTTTGAATTCAGAATTTGTTGAACTATATTTGTATATTATTGCTAAAAAACTAGATGGTCATAAAATTGAACTATATCCTAACACTCTCTCAGAAATTCCTATAATCATTCCTAATACAAAACAAGAGGAAATAATTGTTCAAAAAATAATGAGTATTACTAAAAAGCTATGTGAATTGTTAGATTACTCGAACATTAATAAAAGGGAAACTAAACTTTTAATAAAAAAGGGAAAATATGGAATAAAAGAAATTCAAAAACTATATGAAATATCAGAAAAATATATTGACGAACTAGATTCCTTAGTATTTCAATTATACAGGATTGAATCAAAAATTTCTCTTTTGAGACAGGAAATTATTAAACCCTAATAAAGCGGAGCTGAAAGGAATATCAAATAAGAGTAATTCATTCAAAAGACAGGTAGGAGCTTATGAAACGCCTTACCGAACAGCTCGTCACATGGTAGATTTAATCATTCCTTATTTCAAAAATACTCAAAATTTTAGCATACTTGATCCAAGTGTTGGTGATGGTGTATTTGTTAAAGCTTTAATCGATTCTGGTATAAATCGATCTCAAATAATAGCTCATGATATAGATTTAGATAAAATTGAGAAAGTTCAGAAATATGGAATAAAGGGTATTTGTACTGATACTCTACTGAATGATTATCAATTAAAAGATTGTATTATAGGTAACCCGCCCTATAAAAGTAGGCGGGAAAGTCAGTATATCAAAACTAATCAAACTAAACTGGAAAAAAAATACGGTTTTATAGGACTCTATAATCTTTATAGTCTATTCTTGGTTAATGCAGTTCAACATCTGAAACCTGGAGGCCTAGCTTGTTTAATTTTACAGGATTCCTTCCTGACAAATCGATATTATAAGAGTTTGAGGTGTTTTATTCTAGATACCTGCAAAATAATTGAAATCAAACTTGCTCCACGTAAACTGTTTCATGCAAGTAAAGCAGATGTTAGAACTGCCATTTTAACAATTCAAAAAAATAATAATAGTAATAGCAGTAAAAAATATGCAAAAACTGATGAAAAGCATATTATGCGTTTGGTGGATCGTCTTTCCGATGAAAATGATTATCTAAAAGCAATACCACAAAAAATACCTCAGTCTGAATTCAGAAAAATGCCAGATCTAAAATTCTTCATTGGTATTCCGAGGTCAATTTATGAGATGGTTCAACATACTAAATTGCGTTTTGGAGATATAGCGAAAGGAGGAACAGGTATTTCAACAGGAAATGATAGACATTACCTTCAACAAGCAAAAGACGTCAATAATGATCCTAACTGGGTTGGATTTTATAAATCAGGTAGGAGAAACGCGTTTTTTTATAAAACTCCTTATTACATCGAAAAAAATTATAAAAAAAACATGAGAGAGAATCCAAAAAACTTCTTAGTAAGAAATGAAAATTACTACTTCCAAGAAGGTCTTACATGTTCCTCAGTTGGTAGGCGTTTTTCTGCTGCTTATATGCCATCTGGAAATCTATTTGGAGTTAATGCAAATTTCTTTTTCAACGATTCTAATGATTTGTTTTATTTTTTAGGCTTTCTAAACAGCAATCTAGCAAAATATATTCTGCGTAAAGTATTAATTAGAACAAATATTGTCGCAACTAGCTTTATTAGAGAAATTCCTATCATAGAACCAAACGAAACTCAAAGAAATGAGATAATAAGTATAGTAAAGAGAATTGTATCCTCTTTGATAGAAAATCCAAACTATTCGTTTATAGAGGATACAAAACGAATAGATGAAATTTTATTTGAAGTGTATAATATTCCTACTCAAGATATTGATGAAATAATGGATTTTAATGAAAATATAATTGAAAGAGCTTGAGGCAAATTCAAATTACATTCTGTATACCAAGTCTCCTTTTCTAACTCTTTCAGGCACTTTTAAACCCACTTTAGTACCAGCTGAAACAGATTCAACATCTACTCTATCAATCTGCATAGATTCAATGGTCATCTCGAAATCAGTGGTAGAACCTTTAATAGCTATTTTATCACCAATCTTTACTTCCTGAGTCG
>JAUUVJ010000109.1 GCA_030589605.1 Candidatus Hodarchaeota archaeon
CATATTGAGAGTTTTTATTCGTATTGAGCTGAAATGAGAGATATTCAGGCATGAAGCTTTTTGGTTTATTTTTCTGAATTGCTTTGAAAACTAAAGGAATTAATTCTATCATGTTAACTCTTTGATCTGAAAATACTAGAGAAACAAGTTTATCCGTTAAAGCATAATCTTCTACACAGACGTGGGTTGTTTGATCGATTTGCTCTTGAAGTTCAAATATTTTTTCAAAATAATCAATCAGTTCTTCTAGTTTCTTTCGATAAAATGGAGAATCTTTAATTACAACAAGAATAGCTAATTTATTGCCACGTTCTTCAATCAAAACTTTTTTTGGACCTAAATCCATCATAATTAGACGTGATGATGTGTCAACTACTTCTTGCATCATTTTTGAGATAGCAGTGAAACCCAAACCTATCAATTGATTTTCTATTTGAGACATTAGCCCCAATTGAAAATGATGTGAAAAAAGGCAAATTCCATCACTGTTTCTTACGATATAAAGCGAAATTAAATCTTTTTTCCAGTTTTTCGGGGGTTTAAGGTTTTTTTTGAAAGAGTTTTTACTTTGAAGTTGTAGAATCAAGTCTCGTAGTAATTTCATTATCTTCAATAGCGATCTCTGAGTTTGGTTATAAAGTCCATAATTTCTAAGGTAGATTTTCATTTTTTTGTTACAATCTTTTATTATTTCAGAAGCAATAAAAAATTCAATTAATTTTACTTAAGCGAGATTTCATTAGATTAAACTGGTTTTAATATTAAAAACAGGTAATTTGAAGGAAATATGCCAAAAAGATCAGATTACACGATAGAAATTAATTATTAAATCTATCATTTATTCAGAATCAAACTGAAAATAATTATTTGGATAGACAGGAATGAGATTAAACATTGATATGAGTTTTTCAAAAGAGAAAAGTAAATACAGGTTTTTATGACTTATCTTGCATTTAACGAGAATGACATACAGATGAAGCAGGTTAAAAGAAAAAAAAACTGGATTCTCATTTTTTAAGTGGAACAGACCAGAACTTCGAGACTTCCACACCAAATTGATTGAACTTAAGTGCTTTCTCAAGACCCAGATCCCTTCAAGCATAACCTCTCGGTCTTAGGATTGCTCATTCCCATGCCTCATCCAGTTTGACCTTGCTTTCTTATACATCTCTCCAGATGTATCTCAGCAAGAGGCCACCATGAAGGAGGATCTATCATCGTAATACTCAAGGATCAAAATGGGTTTTCATTCCTCAGTTCTGGAATTAAGCTCGTCATATAGCGTTACGATATAGCCGGTTCGCTATTCCGGCCGCCTACTGCTCCAAGCGTCCGCTCTTTATTAGTTTTATAAAGATCACTTGTATGTAGATAGAAGTCAATTAATACATTATTTAGAATACATTCCAATTTTTTTTCCTTATTATTGATATAAAGGTGAAAAATCAAAATATACATGAATCCAATTAATTCTAGGAAAAGAAAATAGGATTGATAACATTTATACAATTCAGGTTTTAATTGAATCTTTTTAATTAAGTTTATGTTACTATCATTAGAGAAGAGAAGTTTCTTCGTTTTCTCTATGAACCTGATAGTACCAGTCTAAATGGTTAAATAGATTCAGATTTAGAATGATAATCAGTTATTATAACTCTTATATGGTTATAAATTGCTATTTCACAGTAAATTGGTAGATTAATCTTGTCATTTTCAAGCAAAAGCTCAAAACACGTAAAAAATCTTCGTCAAGTTTTAACAGATTTAGTTAATTCTCTTGATGGTATTTATTCAAGTTTTTGTGTCGATAGAGAGGGATTATTAATAGAAGAAGTCAATTTAGAAGGAACGCTAGGGAAAGAAAGTAGTTTAATTCTTTGCTCTTTGATGGCTGGTGTATGTGCAAATATGGATACAATCGGCCGTGAAATCGGGGGCTCACCTTGGGTTTCTTTTATCTCTGAAAGTAGTAAGTTCAAATTATATTTGAGAACGGTGGGAAAAATTGCATTTTTAGGAGTGCTAACAGATCCATATGTTGATTTTGAGCTATTAAAACTGATTGTTGGTCCAGGAGTAGATGCAATTTTGCAGATATTGCAACAAAAGCCTGGAACATATTATCAAACCTCACTTGTAGCACCTTTAATATCATCACAGAAAGAGATTGATGATCTTTTATCAATGGATTGATAAAATTGCAAGAAAAACCATCTGTACGAGATTCTCGAATTCCTTGCCGTAATTGCAAAGAAGGTACATTATTCTGGAATTCTGAGGAGGGACTTTATGTCTGTATTAAATGTGGGGTTCAAGAAGCTGCTTTAGAAACGTGGATAGATGCAGCAACCTATAGGCAGAAAAAAAAGAGAAAAAAGAAAGATAAAGAACGTCAATGGGCTTTAAACATCTTAGGGATGAAAGATCAATTAAAAAAACCAAAAACACCAAAAAAATCTAATAAAGAGAAAGAATGGGAAGAATTAATCAAAAAAATTGAGCAAAAAGGGTCTAATACGTAAGATATAGGTTAATCATTCAAATCTTAATCTCATTCAAACTGTATTGATAAATAATAGATAATTGAAGAAACCAAAATTTAAGTTTTTGACAGTAAAATATAATTATCGTCTAAGTATCACAAAATTGCAAGAAAGGTGAACCAATAGAACATGGAAACATATGGAAAACATGATATGATCTCGACTCATTTCTTTTTAGCTCATATTGTGTTTGATGAAGAACAAGGACCTGTTCTAAAGTCATATTTAACTCATGAACTAGAAATTCCAAGAATAATACTTCAAGGTGTAACAACCACATTATTTACAATGGCAGTGGGAGTAGGAGAACCCACAGGAGAACCTAATACAGCTATAATTCCAATAAATGTAACTGGTCTTGAAGGAAGAGTACTGATACACTCTTTCACAATCGCTGATCCAAGAGCTAGAGGTAAAAGTCGAATAGAAAGTTTTATGCTTTTCATTCCTCGAATTCATCAAGATAAATTGCTACAACATTCATTTACTTTTTCCAATATTCTCCAAGATGCAATTCGTGATATTAAATTCAATAGCAGCGGTCAAAAAAATGTTTATTCTTTGGAGAACATATTTGACAACATCAAGAAAGTATTAATGACCAATATTGATAATCAAATACAAGAACAAATTAGCCAAGTGTGTACTGATCAAGAAGCAGTTCTAGTTTCAGATGGGACAATTCGTGCAGTTCATAATATCATACTATCACCAGATATCATTTCATTGGTAAACAAAATCCCATTTCTTTTACAGGATTATCAAGAAGAACTTAAGACTTTCGGAACTTATTTTGATGCATTACCTATTGAAATTCATGGAAAAACTTACACAGATCAACAATTCTATTTGATAGCGATTGAGGGTAGCTTTATTATCGCATTCAGTTCAGGGAAAGGTCGTATAGGAAGTTTGTTTCGAATTTTTAGAGAAATTGTTTGGGATTTAAATATCCAAAATGCACACCGAACAAAGCAACATTTTTCTCCTTTTAATACTTCTGTAGTAGATACAACGCATTTATTTCCTGAAAATCAGTATTTAAATTCGTGTTTCGATTTAGTAAAAAGTTTCAGACCCATCATCACAAATGTGTCTTTGTTGCGTTGTAGCTATGATCTTACAAAAGTAGAAGTGTTACGAACTGATGATATTCGTGCTAAAAAAAAGCACGGTTTTGTATGCAGATTATACACATCAATACATCATTTAATCTCACGAGTATTCCATACTGCTCTAATTCAGGTAGTTTGTTCTCAACATGGATCCAATACCATTGCTACAATTTGGGCTGCAAATAGCGCTAAAGATACATATTTGTTTATTGTTGGTGACTCCACAAAAAGTGTTGGCTTGTTAAAACTAGTCAGTGAGCAAATATTGGAATATCGTGTCGGAACACATCATTTGGCTAATAAAAAACCTGATATTTAAGTAGTATAATAGGAGCATTAATCCTTTGGAATTAGCAATTGACATTCATGCCCATTCAGTTTTCGCAGGAGGAACACGAGCACTTCAGATATCCCCTGAAAAAAAAAAGGAAAATCGAAAAATAGCAATTTCACATCTTGAGAAAACAAATTTCACTATGCCGATGAAAGGAATTGATTTGATTGGTACAGGTGATAGTCAATTTTCAATTTGGACTGATATTCTAAAAGAAAACCTAGTCGAAAATGAAAAAGGCATCTTTACATTAAAAAATTTAAGTCACACATCTTTCATTCTTCAAACAGAAATCATTTTCACAACAAAAATAGGTAAAAGATCAAAAATCACACATGTAATTTTTCTATTTCCACATTTTTCTTCAATAGATATGTTTCGAGATCTATTAGATAGTTGGGAAGTCAAACACAAAAAAATGGCTAGGCCTTTTGTAAAATGTCATACCCCCAATCAAGTTTCAGATCGGATAAATGCAATCTTAGATATTGATCCTTGGATTGAAGCAATTCCAGCCCATATTATGACTCCTCAAGGTGTTTTTGGGTCTAATATTCGTATTAATCGTTTAGATGAATTTTTTGGTGATGTTTCTTCCCGATTGCGTGTTTTTGAAACAGGATTATCTGCTGATCCTGAATTTTTAGCTTTAATTCCAGAATTGGATGATCGTGTACTAATTTCAAATTCAGATGCTCATTCTAGTGCATTACATAGAATGGGTCGCGAGTTCACTGTTATTTCCTTAGATAATTTCGATTATAACGGCATAATCTCTGCTTTACGCAATAATAAGATCGTTTATACAGCAGAATTTCCTCCAGAGGAAGGACGTTTCTTTTTAACAGGACATCGCGCAGGAAGAAAAAGTCCTGGACTTCATGGTGAAAATGAATTTTGTTATTTTTCACCTAAACATGTCCCTAAAAAAGATGTATGTCCAATATGTCAAAAAAATCTTACAGTGGGAGTATATCAACGATGTATTGAAATAAGCAAAGAACAAGGAGAAAATAGAGAATTAGGATCAACAAAGCCTAGACAAGAATTCATTCGAATGGTTCCATTGATTGATATTTTATCCCATGTGTTAAAAATCAAAACTAAAACAGCTAAATCATTAATAAAGAATTATCACAAAATAACAGAACTACTTGGCCCCGAAAAAGTCATCTGGCAAATGGATTCAAATGAAATCGTAAATAAAACCGAGTCTAGAGTTGATACAAAAATTATCAATGCAATTCTTGAAGTGAAAGCAGGTAATTTCACATTTGATGTACCTGGATTTGATGGTGTCTATGGATCCCTAGTTATCGGTAAAAAAGGAAATTTTGAAGAAATTAATGTTATTATATCCTCACAAAAAAAACAACAATTAGATAAATATCTTTAACAACACTGATTTTTTACAGAGACAATAAAAACAAGAAATTCGCTCACGTGGATAATGATATGGTAAGGATACAAACAAAGGAAGAGCTTTGTTTACGTTGCAAAGGAGGAAAATTTCTTTGTGGCCTTGCATATTGTCCTGTTCTTATTAGAACTAAAGCACTCATTCCCATTAGAAAAGCCCTACCTAAATTAAAAAATGAATATTATGGACCAAGCCCTCCTTCTCTTTTTGTAGGTCGTTTTGGTTATCCTTATGTCAAATTGGGTCCAATGGCTGCATTAAACTGGCAAGACATAGAATTAATGGATGAACCAGATTTATGGAAAACAAATATGACATTAGAAGATATTGTGAATTTTCGAGCGAAATTGTTTAGGTTTACAGCTGATCCAATAAAAATTACAGATACTTCCTCATCTACAAAAATTCTGGAAGTTACTCAAGAACAGATTCAAGCAACATCTCCCGTTGATCTTGAAATACGATTTTCAAAAAAACCAAAAATAAGTATGAAATTCGATAAATTTGCTCAACCAATGGGTACACAAATTAAAATAGACTCCATTCAATTAACTTCAAATCCAAAAATAAGTTCTAAAATCGATTATGTGATTTCTGACGGTGATTTAAACACTATTCCTGCAGTTGAATCACTTTATACTGATAAAACTTCAGTCACTCAGATAACCAGACTTCTTTCTGCAGGTCTTCTTGGATTGACAAAAAAACGAAAATTTGTCCCAACACGTTGGAGTATTACCGCAGTAGACTCTATGGTAGGAAATAGATTACGTCTTAAGATACACGATTATCCTTCTGTTAATGACTATATGGTCTTTCACAACTCCTATTTAGATAATGATTTCTGGATTTTGCTTATTCCAAAGCGTGAATGGCATTTTGATTATCATGAAGCTTTGAAAATGGAAAGTGGATGGAACCTTACAAGTAGGGAACCAGTTATCTTGTCTGATGCTGAGGGTCCATATGGAAGAAAAACTTATGCGAGTAATACCGTTGGGGGGTATTATGCAGCAAGATTAGCTGTTTTAGAAAAGCTTCTACAACTAAGAAGAAAAGCAGCTGTTCTAGCTTTTCGAGAGGTCGGTAAAGGATATTTAATTCCAATGGGCGTATGGCAGGTCAGAGAAAACGTTCGTCAGACCCTTAAAAATCCTCCTAGACAATTCTCTTCACTGGAAAAAGCATTGAAATTTATAGGATCGCACCTCACAATCCCAATTAAATATTATCGTCGTCATAGCCTACTTCTTGCACAAAAGACCTTGGATTTTTATTTCAAAAAAGCAACTAAATGAATATTGTTATTCTATAATCTGACTAACCTACATCTGCTTTATCAGTTCTATTTGATCATTAAGGAATCGATTCGTTCCTTTATAGATCGAATAACAAGAGGATGATTATTCCACGCTCCCATATTAATAAGTTTGATTTGCTTGGGAATATCTGCCTCATGGATTAAGCTGGGAATATCAGACATACTATGAATAGCATCAGCGCTTATACTAGTTGCGAAGTATAGAATGTATTCAACTCCATTCTTAACAAACTCCTCAATCTTTTCTTTTGGTCTAGGTTCTTTGAACTCCATCCAAGCTAGACCGAGGTTCTCTTCTAAATATCCATCTTTTTTGAAGAGATCTATAATATTATTTCTAAATCGAATCTCATGTTCCGTAGCCGTTGGAAATAGCTTATCCCATTCATTTGGTTGACCATGTCCAACTAGAAGTATCGCCACCACTTCTTTATCAATACCAGCCAATTTTTTATTTACTTTTTCAACAAACATTGTATGAAGAGTTCCAGAATCCCATAAAGGTGTAGTAAATTGTAATGGAACCCCATAATTCTGAATTTTTAAATCAGTGATAAGTTCCTCACCTTTGCAGGTGTGACTAGATAAGCTAACAAACACTTCACATACGATAATCTGACTAGCGCCCTCATTAAGGGCTTGAATAACCGCAGCGTCAGGGCGGGGGTCATCATCTAAAAAAGATAGATAAAACTTAGTCGAATTGTCACCCTCGTCTCTAAAACGTTCTTCAAGATCCTTAATCATTATTTGATGCATTTTCCTGTGGTCACTTTTTCCTACCTGCAGATATTTTCTTCTAAGTTGAAACAAGAAGAATGGCCTGAATGCGAAGGGAACAAAGGGAATATTTTGATCATCAAATTCTCGAAATTGATTGATCCAACCAATTGGATTATAAGTTTCTGGTTCTCCATGAGTAAAATACACGACAGCCGTGTGACCACCTCCAGGGTCGTCTTTTGTACGCAATATTGGGGGAATGTAACGATCATCATTCATTGAAAGAATACGTTTAGCCATTAAAAAATATCCTACTATGAAAGAAACAAAAGTAAAGGCAAATTCTATTCCCAATATGATGAAATTGGATTTAAAACTTGATATAAGAACTACTATAATTGTGAAAAATGAAAAACATGATATTATAAGGTAAATACTCATTTTAAGGGGATGATTTGTTAGATAATTTACAAAAACAACACCTAACAGAAAAGATAATCCTATAATTATACTTATTGTGAGTAGATCCAATGGTTGTTCTCCTCGAGATTGAATTTTCCGTAGAAAGTGAGTTTATGAATTCTTTTTCTCATTTATCTTACTATTATTGTAATTTATTGCAGAAATTTTAATTTCAGTTTCTCTTTTTTTTCTCTCATCTTTATTTTAAGTATTCAGAATATATATCAATCTTTAAGAAAAACTATAACTATTCAAGATTTATTTGATAACTTCTACTACAGCTATCTTTTTCGCTAGAATGATCTATTATTAGCACATATACTTTAGATGTGTTCTTTTAACCACAGAAGAAAATCTAAGAACACATAATAGAATGGTTCCATAAGTTAATGGATAACGATAGATAAGCATTGTTCTAAGAATTCACTTTCATATCGTAAAAAAGAAGATTTAATAGGAATAATTCATGAGTGTGAGCCACTGTGGTTTTTCGTGAATCTATAAGTGCCGCTTTAACCCGTTATTACGTGTTTAATGGCCTTTTTAAGGAAGGACAAGATTCGATGACTTATGAAGAAGTAGATGCTAATTTAATTGAAGTAGCAGATACATTACAAAAAGAACATGCTGGGTCTTCACGAAGTTTTTTTCTTGAAGTAGATAGCTTTGATGAAGAAACACATCAATGTGAGCTAATTGTTGGATTTACTATCTGGCCTTATGAGGATAATGATGCTGAAATTGCCCTTATCAAGAAAACAATAAGTGAACAGCTCGAAAATGTCGGTTTTATTGAAGATGACACCTCTTATCTCGGCGATGGCCCTGATAAACGTTGATCTATTTCTATTCGCTCTAAAAATCATAATGGTCTTTTATTTTATTGCCATATAGCTGTTGAAATATAAGATGGATGGTTTGAGGTGGAATTAATCCTGCTTCAGTAATATAAGCTGATATATTACCTCTATCGATAGTTTCGAAAGCAGGATTTTGAATATCAAGCCCTATAGGGATATTTTCGTCCCAGATTTCAAAGGGTTGACGCATCTCTATTTCACTTAATCGTCCAACACTAGTTGCTTGGTCGTATTTTAAAAGTGATGTACATATATATAATGGAATGTGTTGTTCTTCTGCTGCAAGGGCACAAAGACGAGAACCAATTTTGTTTAATGCTACTCCTTCAACTGTGATTGCATCTGCTCCTAGAAAAATCATATGCGGATTGTATCTCTTCATGGCCCATCTCATAGCTGAATCTACGATATGTGTTACTTGTATATTATTTTTCAGCAATATTCTTGCTGTTTTCCTTCCTTGATATAATGGTCTTGTTTCGGTGTTTATCACTTGGAATTCTTTTCCCTGTTTTGCAGCTTCAATAAAGATACCAACAGTGATCGAAGAATGACAATGGGTGAAAACTCGGGATCCATCTTGGATTCTTTCTGCTCCAATGTTAAATATTTTCTTTTTTGCTATGTTAATTAATTCAATGTAGTTTTCTCCATGATCAATCGCAGCTTCTTTTCCATCTTGACGGATACAAGTCATTACATACCTTAATCCATTCCTTAAAGCTGGTTCTGTGACTCTAACAATGCTGAGTTGTTTGACAACAGTTTCTAGGTGTTGGAATAATGCTTGACCCTTTAATGGCACAGTTGCTGCATGTTTTGCGAAGTCACGGACACCAAAAATTGCTACATTTGTTGCACCTTGAATAGTTAAATTCTCAATTTTTTTCATGGTTATTCTAAGCTGCTGATATTCTGGTGTGTCGGGGAAGTCAATTTTCATTAATCCATTCTCCTTCGAATTCCTATAGTAATTAATAAGCAATCATTCCATTTCTTAAACGTTTCCTCTTAAGATTCTATTTCCTCAAAACTTAGTAATTCTCACAGTTTTTAAACTGAAAATATATGCATTCAGGAAATATTTCGTTTGATGCAGTTTCAAATTAAGCTTTATGGCATTAATTATGATTTTAAACTATAAATTCTCTAAATAAAATCTAATCATGTATTCTCTTAGCAATTCGATATTTGAACGAACTCTTGGGTTACTTTGCCAACTTTTATATGATGAACAGGATATGTTTGATTTAAAAAAATTCTAATCAAATGATAACCACAGATATATTAAACTCCCTAAATGAAAACACTTTTAAGAATAAATCGGATGAGAACTTGTTAGAATCTATGACTGAGACGGGTCTAGTGTCAACGGGTGAAAAACCTAGCTTTTCGCATTCGTCCCAACAAAAATGGGAAATGGTCAGGTGAGCAAATAATTTTGGCCTAGACAGCCCAACCGAATCATTGTAAGTCATGATTGCAAATAGATGCATAAAAACGCACTCCTGAAAGTTTGTCGGACAAATGGACAGGATAGAGGGCATAGGGTTATGCCCGATACGATGGAGATTAGCAACGGTAACGAGCTAGTTGATGACATCATGTGAATACAAATGCTTAGATCTTATGGCGTTTGTGATAACCTGAAAGGTTCATATTCGGTCAGATTGATATTTTAGCTAGCAAATTCAGATCAACTAGTTATTTCCAGTGATTACCAGTGTGAAGTATTTTTCGGCTTATTTTTATTGGTAAGAAAATCGAGAAACATGAAATAACCGTGATTGGGCTTGATAACG
>JAUUVJ010000208.1 GCA_030589605.1 Candidatus Hodarchaeota archaeon
AATAAATCGACTTTCAAAAGAATTTGATGAAAGATTCTGAACCTCTCAAATTTTCCTCAAAAAATATAAACTTATTGATCAGGAATGGGAGAAATATGTTTTAAGATTTGTACATCCACAAAAACGAGAAGAAATAGTTCCATTCTTAAAAACAGCTAGATTAGAATATGAATCTCTAGCTAAAGGAAAATACTCGATTCTATATCCTGAAGTGAAATCAGTTCTATCAGAGTTGAAAACAATTTATGACAAGTTCCACGAGATAAGATGAGAAAAAACGAAAAATGGGTAAAGAAAAGTATTCTAGAATAAAAAAAAATGTTATACTAGCTCAGTATAATAATCTTCTATGTCAATATAAGGTAATGTAACAATAAAACAAGCTCCTTGTGAATATTCACCTTGAATTCTGTTCTTAACACTTATCTTCCCATTAAATTTTCCCAGTATGCTTCTAGTAATATATAATCCTAGCCCCGATCCTTTAGATTTCGTTCGGGCCCTAAAAAACCGTTGAAAGATTTTATCCTTAAGCTCATCTGGAATTCCTTCCCCACGATCCATGATTTCGATTCGACATGTATTAAGCTCTTCATCTATATCAAGTAGAATTTTCAACTTTTTTACTGGATTGTGATCAGCTAATATCGCGTTTTGAAGCAAATTTATTAGGCAATTGTCCAAAAAAGTTGTACCTTTAATATATATAGGACAACTTTCACGAATAATATCTATTTCTAGTTTTTCCTCAGAAAACATTGATTTAATAACATCAATAGAGCGATCTATTGATTCACATACATCAATTGGAGCCAGTTCTGTTACATCAAGATTTTTTATCGTGGAAAGTAACCTAATCTGATCTATAATTGTTTGTACTCTCTGTAGGCTTCGTGAAGCAGATTTCACATAAAATTGGGTGTCTTCATCCTCCTGATCAACTACTTCTATTAATTCCTCTAAACAACTAAATATAATCATTGCTTGACTTGAGATATCGTGAGTGAGTAAATCAATAAAAAATTCAAGATCTTGGCGAGCTTCTTCCGCTACTTCAAGTGCAGCTTTTTCCGTAATAACCAAACCAATTTCACGGCCAAAACTCTCAATAACGTCAACTTCTTGTGGAGTGAAATTTTGATTATTTGTACGAACAAGCTGTATCACTCCAAGAACTTGACCATGATAAATAATTGGGGTGGATAAAAGATTAGTTATGCCAATATTTTGAGCCACCTTGAATGCAGCTTTCGATATTGACAATTGACTCAATTCATCAAAAACTAATGTTCTTTTTTGCACCACAGTCTGTGCTGCAAAACCCATAATGTTAGATGGTCCAGTACCTTCATTGGTTTCTTCAACGATTCTTTGAAGAAGAGCAGTCTTAACTAATGATTTTGGTGGATTACCTGAATGAACAACTAATTCCACTTCTCCACTGTGGACTAGGAAAATTGCTCCATATTCTCCCTTGATCATATTTGCAATCGTATTGAGTACTTCTTGTAACATTTTAAAAAAATCTAGTTGAATAAAAGCTTTAGTGACAGAAATAATACCCTCTAGATGGCGGAAATTCTGTTTCATACTACCATCGACCTCCTCTTGATTCCTTACCACCGTTATTACCCGACCGATTCTTTCTTTTGGTTAATTCGAAATACTACTTGAATTTATTTCTAATTATTTTTTATTTTTGGGAGATATACCAATCCTACACCTAACATAATATCGAATACTAACCAGACTTAAGCTTCAAAGATTTTATATCTCTTTCTTTTCATTTTTCTTTTATATTTTTGAATCGATAAAGCGTAAAGTGATTGAAGAGTCTTAGGGGGAAAATCAAGTCTTCTTCACACTGAAGAAAATGAATTTAGATAAGAATAATCTACCTGTAATACTATTAGATTACACATTTTTATTTTTAAATGAAAAAACTGGAAAATTACTTACATCTTGAATAAGAAACATTACTTACAACAACTTTTTTCCCTTGGATTTCTTTTTCGAGACCTTCAAGTAATTCAATTAACCCGAAACCAGTCGAAGTTTCAGTTTCATATACAATTTTTCGGGGTACTCTCAATTTCCTGCAAACATATTTTCTTATATTTGATATTTTTGCGGTATCTCGCTTATTTGCAGCAACAACAAATGGTAAATCCCAGAAATTTCGAACTTCTTGGAGTAAATCTCTTGCCTCATTCATTCTAGTGTCATCACTTGAAACAAAAAAGATATAACCATCAGATTCCCTGCTAAATTTCCACCATTGGTTTTGAAATCTCATTCCAAGATCATAAAATCGTAATAAAGGTAAATTACTAATTGAGTGGATCTTAGATATGTTCAAAAGATTAGTAGGTTTGTAAGATTCAAAAACAGCTAATCTATTATCCTCAGAGAAAAAGTTTGCAAAAGTAGTTTTTCCAGAACGGTCTAATCCAAGAAGAGCAATTCTTAATTCTACTATAGAATCGATTGATTTAGTAATTGAATCACAAATGTCCTGAAAGTTTAGATCAGAGGGCTTAGACTGATTGAAGGCCTTATTGATGCTAAAATTCTTTTCTAGATGTTCCAGGAAACTCTGTAAACTCCGGTAAGAGGTATTTGGTGTTGCTTTAGCTACTAGTAATAAGTCATCGAGGGTGTTGACAAAAGCGAGAATGTGATTTTCACGAACCAATGCTTGAACATGATTCTGGCGAAATTCTTCACGAGCTAACTCTCCTATCTGATGAATCGAATCGTAAATAGAATTATCAGCTGAAACTGATACCGTTGAATGAATTTCTTTGTTGTTTTTGTCAAATACCTTAACAGATAGGAGGGTCAAGTTCACACACCTCATTTTAGTCTTAATGTGTAGAATCTAGATAGTCAATGTTAAGCCCTATTTAGTTTAAAGATCTAGTACATTATTAAAAAATAAGCCTAAACAATCTGTCCGCAAAGAAGAATTTATTACTATTTAATCTGTAGAATTAATCAATTAAACTTGATTTAAGTGTGTTAGGGGAAATTTTCACAAAGGAGAATAATGTCGGGAAAAATATTCACTTTGATCTTATCGTTGAAAACATAAGATTCATTAAATTTAGAAATTGAGTTGGTGAAAATACACTACATTTTAAAACCTAAAATTTTAGGAAAAAAAACTCTATTAGGTGATTAAATTGGCTGATGAAATGCTATCTTTAACTGAACTGGAGAAGAAATTAGAAACACTTCAAATGACTCAAGTTCAGATACAATAATTAAAAGATCTGGGGGATACATTTGCAAAAAAACTTGGAATGCCTAATATTAGTATTTGAGGTATATACTATTATTCTGTGATCGATTGGCAAAAAGAAAATCAACTTAACAATTGCAGAAACAGAATCGAAAGCAAGTACAACTATAGAAGCAAGAGTAAGAATGTTAATCCAAGTTTTTGCTAATTTTCGTGTCAGATCTTACAAACTCATAGAGAGAAAAAAATAACTGTATCTCCTTGAGGATACTCTAAAAGAGCATTAATAATGTATATCAATAAATATGCTACCAGATCTCCTGATAGTGACACACTAGAATAAAGCAAATCCAATGTTTTCCTTTTTTTTGTACTAAAAGAACCACCTATTCCGTTACTAGTTACGAATAGATACCTTATCAGATCATTGGCAAAATATTGATGGATTAAATTCCTTAGATATTTCTAAATTCAGTTTTTAAACAGTAGAATGTTTTTCATCTGCAGGAAACATAATTCATTTATTTATTAAATAAAACTATTTTGATAGTAGAGAAAATCGGTCAAGATTGGACTTAATCAACATAATTATAATAGGAAGCTACATCAAATGCATCTTAACATTAAAAAAATAAACAATAGAGATATTATTGGATTACTACTTCTAATTGGACCTATTCAATTCATTCTATCAGTCCTAATTGCTGAAGGGATTGCGATAAATTATAATTCTGCGAAATATTATGTGAGTTCATTAGGAGTGGGAGTAACTGCTCCTATCTTCAACCTTTCTGTGATGATTCTAGGATTATGCATGATCGCCTGTGCTTATTTCTTTCAGAAAGAATACAACAAGATGATTCCAAGCATTTTATTACTTATAACAGGAATGTGTGCATTTGGAGTTGGATTATTCCCAGAAAATATTCCACCCTACCATGGAATATTCACTGGATTTGTGTTTTTGTTTGCAGCAATTTTCTTAATCTCCTCCATAAAAATAGAAAAATCACCATTTATTGTTATTTTAACTTTGTTAGGCGTTTTAGTTCTGATTTCGAGTTTCATTTTATTTCCTTATCTTGGATTAGAAATTGAGAGTGAGTTAAGATTCTTAGGATTTATGAAAGGCACATTAGAACGATTTATAATATATCTGACCCTAACTGCCTTTCTTGGGTTAGGGGGATACCTGAGTAGAAAAACTGAAAATGGAATGAAATTGGAGACATATCATAGAAATCAATTGAAATCCTAATTTCAGAACAATAAAATAAACCATCCAATAATGTAAGCAGTCTTAGGATGGTTTTTCTTCCTTAAAAAAATTAAGAACCAATGTTTTTCTTTTTTTCGGATCTACTTTAGATCATCCTTGATATCTGATTCTCCTATTGGAATAGACTGAAAGAGGTTATTCCTTCTTGTTCAAGTGTTAATCACGATGAATTGTAATTAAATTATATCACTGAATTCTTATAAGGAGAGAAAGCTATGAAGTGACATACTAATTCAGTACAAACAAATTCCAAAATTTGAAATTCTTTAACATTGAAACTATAAAAAGGTGTAGAATGAAATATGAGAACTCAATTACTTGAAGATGAAATTTTAAATGCCATGAGTTTGCAGAAACAATATGGTGTTTGGAATGCTAATATGATGATGTTTCTTTCCGATGAAGATAAAGAATATGTAGACAAAATCCAAAATTTATGTCTAGAACAAGAAGAAAAAATCGGAGGAATCCATGGTCATAATAAAACAGATCATTATGAATGGTTTCCATGGGCAGGGAAACACGGTTTGATTACACGACAGAACGAATACCCCCATCGCAAGGATCTTGAGATAGGGTCGAAAGCAGAAATCTTACGACAATGGACATTGGATCTGTTTGACCCACAATTTAATATATCGATGGGAGCTTCAGTTTTAGGTATAAATCCAATCGCACATCACTACAAAGAAAAAGAAAATCCTGAACCACTAAAACAAGATTTAATAGACCTACTTGATGGAAAAAAAATTGCATGCATTGGTATTACCGAACCAAAAAGAGGTTCCGACGCCGTAAATATGACAGTCAAGGCTGAAAAAGTAGATGATGGAGTTGTTCTAAATGGCATTAAATGTTATACAACCAATTCACCTAAAGCTGATATGTGTGTAGTTTACGCTGTGTATAACACCGAAGACCCACGTGGTACCATGATCCAGGGTGTTTCACATAAGGATTGGGAAAGAGGTTTTAGAACAGAACGAATAGGTATACCATCAGTTAGTAAAGTTCATATTGGAAAAACCTTTTTTGAGAATGCTCATATCCCAACAGATTACCTAATTGGTGATGATGGCAAAGGATACGAAATATTGTTTGAAGGACTTGTACCAGAAAGATTAGGCATCGCAGCAGGTAATATAGAACATATGTGGGGTGCATTCACAATTGCTTCGGTTTATTCAACATTGAGAAAACAATTCGGTGAAAAAATCTTACGACATCAAGCGGTTGGTATGTCGGTTCTCGCAAAATATCATGCACGCCTTAATTCTGTAACTCTCGCCTTACTAAAACTTACAGAAGCATTTGATGAAAAGAAAGACGATTTAGCTGGATTACCACCAACAATGAATCCATTTGTTGCAACAGCTTCACATATGAAAGAGTATACATCTCAACTAAGTCATGAAATGATCTATGAATTAATGCACAGTATGGGCGGTACTGGTGTAACTGACCAGACCAAAATGCCTCATTATCAAGGTGTTTCAGAAATTGCAGAAGTAATTGGAGGCACTAGAAACGTCCAGTTGCTTATTGGAAGTCGTACAATCAATACTATGATAAAAATGTCTTAACGAACTAACATTCGTTAAATCTCTTCTTTTTTTCTCTGAATGATATTTTTTTTTAAGTCTCATTTGAGAAATCACTCCAAAGGGACAATTAATCTTTCTATTTCCAATTATTCTATCTCATTTACGAGTGTCAGTACCAGAAATTTTAGATGTTCCAAAACTTTATGTTCCAATCAAATATTACTACAATAAGAATCTACATCTACAGGAGGAATATGTTGTTGACAGATGAAAATCTTAAATGGGATCTTTCGTTTATTTACAAAGGATTTAATGATCGTAAAATCGATAATGATATTGAAGAAGCCGAACTATTGGTCCTGAATATAGCTAATTTTCGTGGAAAATTAAAATCGGGAGAAATCTCAGCTAAAGATCTTAATGATTTATTTCAAAAATGTGAAAAAGTTTATTCTCTAATTGGTATTCCTAGATCTTACGGGTTTCTCTTATTTGCACAAGATACTACGAATGAACATTTTCAAGCCCTTCGAGGGAAATTAGACCAAAAATTTGTAGAAATTTCTAATCTATTAATCTGGGTAGACTTAGAAATCAATAAGATGTCAGATGAAGTCCTGGAAAAATACCTTAATGATCCTAATCTTGAAAATTATCATCATTATATGAAAGTTGTAAGATTAAACAAACCCTATGTACTTACTGAGGAAGTAGAGCAGGTAATTCAAGAAAAAAACCTTGTAGGTCGTGACGCATGGGATAAATTCTACAATGAGTACACTGCAGCGTTCCAATTCGAACTTACAATAGACGGATATAAAAAAAAATTATCATACGGAGAAATTTATCAATTTTTTAGAGATCCACGACCGGAGGTACGGGAACAGGCCTTTAAAACCTTCTACCAATTGTATGCAGATAATCAAATTGTGATGACACATTGTTTCAACAATATCTGGAAAAACCACGGACAAAATACTAAGTTACGTAGTTATCCGACAATAATGACTGCAGCCCATATTCGGAACCAAACAGATGAA
>JAUUVJ010000235.1 GCA_030589605.1 Candidatus Hodarchaeota archaeon
AAATGTCCAAAATGTGATAAGAAAACCATAGAAAAGAAATATTGGAAAAAGAAAAAGGATTAGGGAGTTCCTTTCTTCTCTTTACCAATACATATATAATATTTAAATTATAATCAAATTACATATTATAAAAGCCAATTTACCTGTGCTGTTTAGTTAGCAAATCGAGTGAGAATATGGTTGTGAAAACACATGGTTAATGAGGACTTGTTAAGAACATTGTTTGTGAAAAAATCATTAAAGAATAATGATAACGGTTTTCAATGTGAAATAAAAAACTCCATTTCTGATGCCACAATTATTGAACCTATCAAAGTAGAAATTAAGGGAGATTCAATAGAAGGCAAGGAAAAGTATAAAGAATTCATCATTGAGATTAATGCAGAGAAAATCGAGAATAAGAGTATTAGTGAACAAACACCAGGCGATTTCTCTGTTAAATCAAAAGCAACGATGTATTTCAAACGAGATGAGCCTTTACCGGTCGGAAAATATAGAATTCGTTTTACCCGTCTTTTGACTGAAGAATATGGAGACATTCCCTTTTCAATGAAAGAACGAATCAGAGAATGAAAATTCCCCTTACAAACTCCGATTCGTGTTTTTAACATTTTATCTATTATTCTTTTCTGAATTATTAAATCAGTGACAATTTTTTTCCTTGCAGGCAAGTCTAGTTCAATTTAGTTTAATAATCGCGGAGAATGCTTTACTTCTCTATATGTAAAGCAATATTATTAGTACACCAGAAAAATTCTTAAAGCATTAGAGACTTCTAAGTTTTTAATTAAAAATCTTAAGAATGGTTGGAAAACAGAGATGGATCAACAAGAGAGACTATTCACAGATAACGAAATACGTTCGTGGATTACAGGCGAGTTATCAGATGAAGAGATAAAAACTGTTCATAAAAAAAGCCTAGTCCCCTTTTATGATCAAATTTGGGTAACTGGGAAAGGTGCATACCTTACTGATAGCAAAGGAAAAGAATATCTTGATTGTACAAGTCAAGCGTGGACTAGCAATATTGGTTTTTCTAACCCAGATGTGACTTTCGCGGTTCATGAGCAATTAAAAACTCTACAACATGTGAGATATGGATTTCCTACCCCGCCAAGGGTCAGATTTATACATAAACTAACTAGTATCACTCCTGGGGATCTTAAAAAGATAGCTGTAAATGCTATGGGTGGTAGTGCAGCTATTGAAGCAGCTCTTCGTTTATCTATGCTTAATAAGCCTGGAGCAGAACATTTTTATACATTTACTCGAGCTTATCATGGTAGTACCTTAGCTACCATGACCTTATCTACCCGATTTGCGGGTGTAACCCGGTTTAGACCGTGGGGCTTTGATCGTGTGTCTAAAATACCGTACCCTTATTGTTATCGATGTCCTATGGGTCAAGAAAGTGAGAAAACGTGTCATTTAGAATGTTTAGAGCTTACTAAACAGATGATTGAATATGGTTCAGTTGACAAAGTCTGTGGAATAATTATGGAACCGATACAAGCCCCCGGTGGTCATATTCCAACACCAATGAGATATATGAAAGAATTGCGTAAATGGACAAAAGAAAATGGGATTTTTTTGATCTGGGACGAATCTCAGCTTTTTACTCGGATTGGTTACTGGTTTTCTTCTGATTACTACAATGTTGTCCCAGATATCACTTGTTTGACCAAAGCTGTAGGTGGTGGACTTCCTATGGGAGTTACTATCGCTAGAGATGATTTGAAAGGATTTAATTCTGCAGAGGAACACTCCACATTTGGTGCTAATCCTTTAATGTTTGCTTCTGGACTTGTCTTTCTAAATTATGTTGAAAAAGCTAATTTGCTGAAAAATACACGTGAACAAGGGGAGTATATCACCTCAAAATTAAAACAATTACAACAAAAATACGACGTAATTGGTGATATTCGTTGTCCAGGACTAATGATAGGAATTGAATTGATAAAAGATCCCGAGACAAAGGAACCTGCAAATGCACTTTGTTCTGATCTCATAGAAGAAGCAATGAATCAGGGAGTAATATTTGGTCATATGGCTCCTATATCTTCCGATAGTGGGAAACTGTTTAGAAATGTATGCAAAATCAAGCCCCCTTTGATAATCAGTAGAGAGGATTCTGATCATATATTAGAAGTATTTGAATCCGCTCTCGAAGAAGCAATGGATTATATGTAGAGATGATGAGAAGATGAATGAGAAGATTTTCCTTGCTTATGATTTGGGAACCAGCAGTACAAAAGCAGTATTCATTACTAACAATATAGAAATCATTGATTCAGAAGTAGCACAATATGAAACTTTGTATCCTAAGAAAGGCTATGCTGAACAAGATCCTCAAGACTGGTGGCGTACTCTTGTTTCAACAACAAAAAAATTACTTGGTAAAACTGGCATTACTCCTGACCAGATCGCTGCCATAACTTTTAGTTCTCAGATGCAAGGAGTATTACCTGTTGATGAGCAGGGTACTCCATTAATGAATTGTATGATTTGGTTGGATGGGCGTGGAGCTGAGTTTTTGCATAAAGTATACCCATGGCCACGAGTAATGGGGTATAATCCTTTCCGACTATTTTTAAAGTTTTTAAGAATAACTGGAGGGGCGCCTGGGTTAGCAGGCAAGGATGTCATTCCAAAAATAATTTGGTTAAAAGAAAAACATCCAGAAATATATCAAGGTACATACAAATTTCTTGATGTAAAAGATTTTGTGATTTTTAAACTCACACAAGAAATGGCTACATCTACAGATCTTGCGTACATTTGGTGGTTGATGGATACACGAAAGAAAGATGGAAAAACTAGGAATGAATGGTCAAAAACTCTCTGTAAAACCTTTAAAATAGATATGGCGAAATTACCTGTAATAAAAAAGCCAACAGATATCATTGGACCTTTAACAGAAGATGCTGCGAAAGAACTTGGCCTTATTCCAGGTATTCCTGTAGTTTGTAGTGCAGGAGACATGACAGGAGCTGCGATAGGTTCAGGGGCGGTCTTAGATGGAGAACTACATTGTCAAATTGGCACTAGCAGCTGGATAGCGGGGCACGTCTCAGATAGAAAAGTTGACATCAATCATTATACTGGTTGTGCTGGTAGTGCATTTTCTGACCAATTTTACCTTGTGACTGGACATCAAGAAATTGCTGGTGGTGCATTAGAATGGGCAAAAAATCAGGTACTATATTCAAAAGAAGAACTACAAACCAAAGAAAAGAAGCAAATTTATGAGATTTTCGATGATTTAGTATCTAGCTGTGCACCTGGGGCCAAAGGAGAAGGAGGAACCCATTTAATGTTTATGCCTTGGTTTGCTGGAGAACGATGTCCTTTAGATGATGATCATGTCCGTGGGGGATTGATAAATTTGTCATTAGATCATGATAGAAGACATATTCTTCGTGCAGTCTTTGAAGGAGTTGCTTTCAATGCTCGTTGGGCATTAGAAACAGTTGAAAAGCTTTATTCTCCAGTTGATTGGTTAGCGATTATTGGAGGAGGAGCAAAATCAAGTGTGTGGTGTCAAATTTATGCTGATGTAATGAACAAAACAATTCGTCGTGTAGCTGTCCCTCAGGAAGCTGGAGCTCTTGGAGCTGCGATTATTGCTAAAATGGCTATTGGTGAAATTGAGAATATTGAGGAAGTAAAGAATTATTGTCATTATGATAAGGAATTTTATCCTAATCCAGATAATCGTAAGTTATATGATTTTCTGTTCAAAGAATTCAAAAAACTCTATAAACAAAACAGAAAATGGTTTAAACGGATGAATACGTAATAAATCAACAATTTTCAACGAATGATTCCTAATAATTCTTAAATCTCTTTGCAGCTTACCATTTTTTAGTACATGCCTACTTTTTTCTTTCTTTATTACAACTTAATCAAAATTTGCTTGAAACTTCCATGTATGGAAACAGAGTTGTGTTTTCTCTCTTTAATATTGGTAAAATTAAAGAATTTAGTGTTCTCAACTAATTTCTTCTTAATTAAATGGGTACGTTCCCCTTTATCAAATAAAGGTTAAATCGTTTTTTATCAAACTTTTTATAGATAGGATTCAATGAAATGATACAAAATATATTTTTGCTAAGTGCTGAATTCAAAGATGGGAAAATCAAATAAATCTTCCGAACAATTAATTCAAGAGCTAAACGCAGCTACTGAGACTATTGAACAATTAGAGGTATTTAAATCGATAGTTGATAGAACGAATGATGGTATTGTCATTCTTCAAGAAGGAATCATAAAATACGCTAATCTGCGAATAGCTGATTTAATTGGAGTGTCAATAAATGAGTTAATAGATTTTCCATTTAATAAGTACATACATCCTAGCGCTTTGCTCCCAATAAACCATTGGTTCCAACTACGTATGGATCAATTACGTATGGATAGGATGTCTGAAAGTTCAATCCATGAAACTTTGCTATTACAACAGGATGGGTCTTCCATAGAAGTAGAGCTGAATGCAAGAAACATTCCTTTCCAAAATAGTTCAGCAGATCTTATTCTTATTCGGAATCTATTGAGGATAAAAAAGTTAAATAAAAGAAAGATAACATCTTTAGCTTTTATTGAATCGGTTCCAGATTCGGTTTTTCTCTTTGATTCTGACTTAAATTTGATTGATGGCAACCCGGCTGGTTTTTGGGGCTTTACATATGGAAATGATCCAAATGAAACCATTGGATTGAACTTAAAGGAGATGGTTCCAGGAATCGAAAAAACAGAGAGATATCAACAATATCTAAATGTTTTGAAAACTGGTCAACCTGTGATCATCAATGAATACGGTGTAAACACTGATAAAGGAATTAGATATTTTACTTCACGGGCTTTCAAGGTAGAAGAAGGATTAGGTATAATCACTACCGATATAACTGATTTGAAAGAAGCAGAATTTTCCTTAAAGCAAAGTCAAGAACAATTGAAGAAAGTTAAACGTGCAGAAGAACTTTATCATACTATGCAATCTCATTTTATCAAAAATGACTTGCAGCGATTGTTATTATTCCTAGAAACGCTTCTTTTTCATCCATTACAGGATAATGATGAAAATATTCGAAATTCTATTGCAGTGTGTCACCATACATCTAAAACGATTGATAAGGTTAATTCAATCTTTAGAATATTACAATTATTATTTGAAGAGAGAAAATCGAGGGTCTCATTACTTTCTTTGGTGAAAGAAGTATCGGATACAACAATGATACATTTCAATATTGATGAAGCTAGTCTAGATAGACAGCTGTATTTGGATAATAATTTCAAAACTCTTCTATTAGAAATTTTTTCCTTTATTCATGAACAAAGAGGAAGAAACATTAGCATTTCTGGAAAATTAATCGAAAATGAACCTTGTTTCTTTAATATTAAAATAACTGATAATGATACTCCCCCTTTATCATTAGATGTCTGTAATCGTTTGATGATTGAAATAGAGGAAGAAAACTGGGAATTGCTTGGTCATCATATTGGTTTAACTTTAGCATCTGTCATTGCTCAGTATTATGGCGGAAGAATAACGATTCATCCAAAAGAAAAGACTGGAAATGATTTCATTATTCATTTACCTTATAAATTAATCATCCCCAAAATCTAAGAAAAAAGAAGCTTGATTTAAATCAAGCTTCTGCTTGACCAAAATCATCAGGAAACTTCATTTGAAGATATGTATGAATTTCAGCTTCATCAATTAGATCGAAATGTAAATCAGCATCAGGAATTTTCATTCTAGTCCATAATACCAAATCTTTTCCAATTTTAACGCTTTGACGCATTGAATCAGATTCATCTACAATCAAAATCACAGAAAAATCACTTTCTTCAACTCTAACTAGTTTATAATCCTCTGTTACTTCATCTATTCCCATTTGATCTCCACGTTTCATTAAGATTTCTCTTACTCCAGCTCCAAGGCTCGCTTGAGCAAAAGTGTTTACTGCTGAGAACATACTAGTCAACAAAGAAGGATCATAATGAGAAGCTCCAGTGACTGGTGCACTACTTCCAACTAACAAACCTGAATCTGTTTTATATATACAGATATTGTGTATATTGATATTTGGAAGAATAAATTCTCCTGTTAGTGTTTCGATAAGCCAGTCAAATGCCTGATAAAAATTAGCTCCAGATTTTGCGCTCATATGGAAAACATTGAGTGCACGGAATTTTCCTTTTTGTTGTATATCGTATAAGTCGAAGTTTTTTAGTAGAAGAACGTAGGGATCCACTCCAGAAATATCTGCTTTATTAGCAGCAATCAACAGAACTGATTTATCTGGAATATGAGGTAATATCTGATAAAGAATTTTTTTACATTCCTCAAAACCTTCTGGCTTCGAACAATCTATAACAAATACAACTGCTTTTGAGAGGCGCACATAATCAGGCCAAAGTTCTTGAAAAGTATCTTGGCCACCTAGGTCAAATGCTTGAAACGCAACATTTCGGTATTCAAAAGATTCCACATTAAGTCCCATCGTTCGTGCGGTATTATCATAGAATTCACCCGTTCGTAAACGGTGTAAAATCGTTGTTTTTCCTGCAAACCCTCTTCCAATGAATGTTATTAGCTCTTTTATCTCGGGT
>JAUUVJ010000328.1 GCA_030589605.1 Candidatus Hodarchaeota archaeon
GGGTTCAACACATGCTCGAACAATTTTCAATTTTCTTAGGGAAATGATCAATCCTAAATTCAAAAATAGTAAAAGAAATATAGGGGTATTGTATTTAATTAAAAATAACTCACTAAATAGAGAAGATTAGAGGTGTTGGGATGGTTTCAATAAACCAAAAGTTAGATCAATTAGCTAGAAAATTAAGTCGTACCGATGAGCAAACTATTACTTAAGTTGATGATAAAGTAGCTAATGTTATGAGAGCCGATACCAGACTTAAAGTTGCTGAAACTTGGGTTGGTGGATCGGTCGGAAAAGGAACAAACATTCGAGGTCAGAGTGATATTGACCTTGTTTTTCTATTATCTCATAAACAAACCATAACTAATGAAGAAGCATTATTCAAATTGGTTCGTGAGATTCTTATAGGTATTTCTGAAACAACACCAGAAACTCCTTATAAAGCAACTAAAATAAAAGTTTCAGGTATTGAAGTTGATGTTCTTCTTACTAAAACAGGAGTAGAAGGAAAGATTGGAGAAGTGTTAAAGTTGACTGAAAATAAACTTAATCTTGGATAATCGGAGGAAACCAAGTTATTAGCGCTATATTTTGCCCTTCCACCATAACATTTTTAGAGGGATACTCTTGTTCGCTGCTTGTTGCTTTTGTATTGGCCATTGGTTGTCGCTATGACCTTTACAATCGCAACACTATTTTTCGTCGGAAGATCGACATATCATCCCCTCATCAAAAATAAGTCATTTCGTGCCCTCCCGCTCTAGCGAGTACAGCCATGTTCTGGGAAGAAAAGGTTTAAAAAAGAAAATTGTGATATTCATACGCATAGGAGGCTAATTAATTTATGGGAGTAGATATTGGATTATCATCTTTGGTCAAAACTCCGAAAAAACTCGAATTTTCATATTTATTAATCAGTGGACTACTTACAAGGATGTTTCTATCCTCCAATTATCTTGATTTTGAAAATAATTTTGAAAAATCTGTCATAATTCTTACTGCAACAACAACCTTGCTAGCCGTTTTGTTTATTACAGTAGCTCCTCATAAAGTCTTAAATAACTCGATTTTAAGAATATTTATCAAAAAACAGTCTCTAGATGGGATAGACCTAAAAAACCTTAAAATTCGGGTTTCTACTACTTATTCTCCAGCAATGAGTGCTACTCTGCAAAATTATTGGGGAGATATTTTCATCACCATTTTCCTTGGGATTTTAAGTTTATCCTTTGTAATTGATTGTGTTATTGAACGTCTCACGTCTTTACGTCATGATATCTTGGATACCATCCTGATTTCTCTTGAACCCTTCTTCAACCTACTTAAAAAAGTTATAATGATTGGTACAATTGATTCTGATGATTCCTATTTATTTGATCCAAATTCCAT
Source organism: Candidatus Hodarchaeota archaeon (assembly GCA_030589605.1). Lineage (GTDB taxonomy): Archaea > Asgardarchaeota > Heimdallarchaeia > Hodarchaeales > Hodarchaeaceae > Hodarchaeum. The sequence continues at coordinate 1,393 of JAUUVJ010000328.1, forward strand.
TATATTTCTGTCTATTATAGTAATAATACTGTTAATGATCCAGATATGGCGTGTAATCTACTCTGAAAGAAAGGAGTACCATCGTAGATTAGATTTTGCCTTCTATTATGCATATTTCAAGCAACACGAATACGATCAATGGTGTCAAAAAGTGGATAAAAAGCTTCGAGATGAGCAGAATACTTGGCTTAAGAATTACGAGGCAAATGTAGGCATTGGTTGGTCTACCACTAAAAAATTAGTAAAAGAAAGGAAAAGTAAGATATACACGAAATTAAATGAATTAAAGCAAGGAGATAACGAAGAAATAATTCTCAACACTCTCAGACTTTATGGGTTAAGTATATTCGTTGAATATAAAGACATACAGAAGGCCAATGATTTCTTAGATCAATGTGAAAGGCGTAAGGAAAATATTCAAGATTATCTAAGTGGCGATGGAGAGGAAATGTATAACAAATTGACTCAATTTTTTAATCCATAAGCATCACGCGACGATGCAAACTTCGACAAAAACAGATATCTTTTTTCTAAAATAGGACAGTCGCGCGGAAATGTGCGTTTTTCGAAACACATTTCTGAGGGGAAGATTCGAAGAGTATTCGGTAAAAAATGACTCTACGAATCAATCCTCTCACTTCTGAGGAAGTGCGAGAACTTAAAAAACTTTCTGTTTATGACTACCGCTGTCGAAGACGTCTGAGAGCCAAAATCATCTTAGAGATGGCTCAAGGAGCTTCGTGTCCTGTCGTCGCGACGCGACTGGGGTGCCATGTGACGACGGTGAGACGGTGGATTAAACGTTGGAACCAACAGGGTCTAGCAACCTTGAATCAGGCCGATTGTTGGGCAGATCACAGTCGTCAACACAGTCGTCAACATGCATTCAAATTGTTAATCCAACAGGATCCTACGAAGTTGGAGCTGCCGTTTACGACATGGACCTGTCGTACCCTAGCTGCCTTTGGCCGAGATGTCCTGAATCTAAACTGGACGTATCAACAGGTGTGGTACTATCTGAGACAAACAGGACTCAGGTATCGGAAAGTTGAGTCCCGATTTCTGACTCGACCCTTGGGGTACGACCTCTGGCAAGCAGCCAAACGATTATTAGATCGATATCTTCCCACGGATACCCTCGTTTTATATCTAGATGAAAAAGGGGCTTTGTCCGTTACTAGATATGGAGGTCACTGTTGGAGCACCAAACGCCTTCAGCTGGAAATGAGACAACCAGTTCATGGGAAGCTACATTTACTAGGAGCATATGATCCTCAAGCGGATCATATATGGTTACTTCCCATGGACAATAAAGATAGTGACGAATTTTGTGATGCTGTGAGTAAATTATGGGTTCAATTAAATCATCGACGGTGGAAACGAGTGATCTTCATCATGGACAACGCCTCATATCATCGGTCGAAGTATACGACCAATTATTTAGCCAGTTTACCGAATTGTCACGTATTGTTTTTACCTCCTTATTCTCCCGAATCAGCCTATCCTCATTATCTTCATCTTGATCCCAAAGTCTCAGATTCACTAAAATCAAATCTCGAGTATGGCTGGTTTGACGACATGATTATAAGTTTTTATAGATTTGATTTCCTTACCGTCTATCCTCCATTTCTGTTATAACTCAATCTGTGCCTATTTTCCTACCTCTTAGTCCAGTCATCCATTCTCAGCAAATCTCATAATCAGGAACTATATCAAAAATAGGTCCTAGTAAATAATGAAGATCTTGCATTAAGTCTCATTCTGTCCATTAATTTTAGTTCCTTTGAACCTCTAATGTTACTTCTTCTTTGAACACCCGAGTAATAATATCAAAAAGATTTAGATAGTTTCTGTTCATCTTCAAGCAATTTACTATGTTTAGTCCTCTTTTGCTAGTTTTGTTTATCTAAATCTAAACATTAAATGTAGTAAGGTTTTTCTCTTGATAAATTGCTTTTTTCTCTCTCAATTCGATTAATTAGTTACTCTTTGGTTAAATATAGGTATTATGATCACTCACCTGATTGACAGCTTCGGAGGTTGAGAGTAGGGGTAAGGGTATGGTCACTAATATTTTTTTGTGCCAATACTCATTTTTCTGTTATTAACTCCAATAGTGCTAGGGATCCAACGCCACAAAATTATACGCTTCCCCTCAAAACATGGCTTTGCAGGAACTGCAGGTTATACTAGTTTCGGAGCGTCGGATTTTGTCGGGTTTGACAAAATAACGATGTTAGTGTACTTGATCCTTTTTTCTTGATAGTACGTTAATTTTACATTACACGTTGGTTTAGTTATGAAGAATATTTCCTAGGGTATATACAGTTAAACATGCTCCGACCTACAAAAAGCCTCATAACGGTTTTCGATATTCTTAATATTTTTGATGATTCTTTCGCGATTTTAGGTGGAAAGTATGAACTTCAAAGGCTTCATGGATCTATATGCCAACTTTAAGATTAAATATCCCCCAATCGTTAGATTACTAATCACAATAATAGTTATAATCAACTTACCTCTTACATTTGTCATTTTGATGCTTTTTGAATATTATAACCTTAAACAAAAGAATACATTATTCACAGATAATTATGATTACAAAAATACGCTATCTAAGAGACATTTTTTTTTATCTAAAATATAACTTTAAATACATGAAAGTACTAGGATAAAAGAGTTTTCAGAAGGTGAGAGTGTTACTCTCATTGAGGGAAGACCATTATGTCAGATCCAGATTCATATAGTTTTATAAAATTAATAGATGGCATCCAGAGTCTCTCTCCATCACGAGAGTTTTTTGTGGACAAAACACCAGATGAACTACCAAAAGCTGTGAGGGTGGATTTCGAAGGGGGTCGTTTAGGCCTTCTAGATATGAAAAATCCACGTGCAGTTCATTGGGCTGATGTCATTGACCGTTTAGGACGAGCTAATAGACCAGTATATGTGGAAAATATATGTGTTTTCAAACAGCTTTCTGATCATTACCATTGTTGCGGTATAGGCTTTTACCCCAAAACACACATTTATCTCTTCTATTAATCTTTTATAGAATTCATCTCCGATTAATTCTTTATCAACGTCTAAAAACGGATCTATTAGTAGATATGGTTTAAATCCTGGTAATTTCTCTAACTCGGAGGTATTCAAGTTATACTTGAGATTCATTATTCCTAGTTCCCGATTTAATGCCTTCAATAATTCAGGTTTTTCAGTAAGTATATTTGAATGTAAACGGATAATTGCGCTTAATTTTGAGAAAAAAATATCCTGATTATTGCGAGGTTTTTCTAAAACTGTTCTCATGCTATCAGTTTTATGTTCAATATTGTTAGATTCTGAAAATGATCGTGTTAATTGTGAATTAGCTATTTCATGACTGAATAGTCCGCAAATAGCTGAAATTATGTTCGATATTTTCATTTCTAACTCATTAGTATTATTAACCATGAATATTCCTCCTGTTATTGGAAAAAAGCTAAATTAACTTGCCATACAGCGATTTAAATCATTTTTTATTACTTAAGAAGTACGATAGCTACTGTTATAAATAGGAACTATTTCATCTAAAGTGTTTTTCAAACCAATTAGGGGTTGTGATTATGAAAGAAAGAGGTAAAAATTTCTATGATGAATTAGGAAATAAGATTTACAAAAGCAGGATCGAGAAAAAAAGGAAATTTTAAGAGAAAAAGTGATCTAGACAGTAGGTTTTGCATGAGTGGAGATCCAAGAAGAGCATTTTTCTATCCAGAACTCAAGGAATATTTAAGTGAAGCCTTACCCGATTTCAATGGAGAAAAATTGAACTATAAAATCGGAGATGAAGTCAATGTTCTCCATGTTTATCCTGCAGATGGAGGTAAGGTTGATCTTGTACTTCTCACTGA
>JAUUVJ010000230.1 GCA_030589605.1 Candidatus Hodarchaeota archaeon
ATCCAAAACTGTTCCTGAACTAATCACTTCATGTGCCGGTTTGTTTGAAAATTTAAATGCAGCATATGCTAAAACATCAACAGGATTAGTTACAACTAAGAAGATGGCATCAGGAGCAAATTTCATTATTTCAGGTATTATTTTGCGATATAATTCGACATTACTTTTAGCTAGATCGAGACGGGATTCCCCTGGTTTCCGATTTCTGCCTGCAGTAATTACGACCAAATCCGAGTCATGAATGTCAGGATAATCTCCAGCGATTAATTCAACTGGTGCAATATATGGTGCTCCGTGAGATAAATCCATAACTTCTCCTTCAAGTCGTTTACGTGCAATATCAACCAGTACAATCTGACGGGTAATCCCCTTGATCGTAAGAGCATAAGCGTAGCGAGCACCTACATTTCCTGCTCCAATAATTGAAACTTTTGGTTTTAAAGAATTCATTTTGACACCTTTTATTCAAGATAGCGTGAGTTTGATTGATAAAAATATTTACTAGGTATTTGGCAAAAAAAGCCAGTGAAAATGTCAACTAATACAATGATTAAATCTATTCTGAATTGAAATTCGAATAAACTGAAAAAAAATTTGTTGGAAATTTATAATTATTTTATCATAGTCTATTCATTGAAATATCCTAAAAAGAAATCTTCTTAGTGGGAAAGAGGTAAAATTAGTAGTATGAAAGAACAAGTCATTGAGGCTATCACAAGTGGTTTAATCGGAAAATGGATTCATATTGATCCCAAATCCGCCTTAGCTAATTTAACCCCTAGTAATGCCAGAATAAAAACTCATAATGCAGCTCATTCATGTTGGGAACTTTTACATCATATCATCATTTGGTAAGATGCATTACTAGCTCAAATAAAGGGTGCATCTATCGATTGGATGTCTCCTGTTTGTGCTCCACTAGGATTATCGTAGTAGGATGATCGATATTGGGTATGAGGTTAGATATAATGCTGTTTTAAGTTTTCCTTCCATTAGCTTTCGTTGTCTAGGATAAACAAACAAGAAAATCAAACTCCTTTAATTAAGCCTCTTTGGAATATTTATAGTTTTTCAATGTAAGTCTACAATTTCAAAAAACGGATAAGAGGAGAGATTGGAGACGTTCATCAAAAAAGTTTCAATCATCCAGTCGTTGTTGGAGGAATTTGCAAATGAAGGAAATAAGGTGGTGAATATCAATTTAAAAAAAGGATAATTGGAATCATCTAAAATTTTATCAGGTTTTTTGTACCAGTGAAGTTTATCAGCTTCTCTACCCCAAAAAGCTTCTGGATTAGAAAGTGATAAAGCATGGGCTTCATTATAGGATTTATATTTCATATTAAATACTCTCTTTTTCTAATATTAAGATATCTAAATACTAGTGAGATGATATCTTGTTGAATATTTATTCTGATCATATTTCTATGGAATTTTCTAATATTGGAAGACAGTATTTCTTCCATCGAAATTCTTTTCTAGCGTCTCTGAGACTGAATGAATTAATTATTTCAAATCAATCTCACTAGCTAAGGATTGATTTGAAGTCTAAAAGAGACCGAGTCCGGCCACTTTGACAATCAAGTTAATTGCTTTATCCGATCTACATCAGGGTAATCCGATCTCTCTTCCTTCGGGAACAAAGATTATTTCACAAGAGGACTTAATTCAAAATATCATCGATCGAAACCCCAAACCTGATGGAATATTGATAGCAGGAGACAATCAGGATTATATGTGGATTGAAGGGACTAATTCAAAGAGTATTTCAGAGGTAAAAAAACTCCTGAAAAAAGACCCCGTCTTTAATGCTTTAAATAAAGCTTCTTTTCCTGTAGTATTTGTATGGGGTAACACTGATATACTAGATTTTGAGAAAGAAGGGGCATTACAAAAATATGATAATACTCCCTATACAGATGAACTAAGAACTTGGTTTTCAGATGAATTTACCAATCTTCACAATTGTCATATAAATACGAAATACATTGATAATTTACCGATAATTGGATATGACGACGCTAATAAAACAATAGACCCCAGTGGAAAATGTTGGGAAGAACCACAGTTACTAGAGGGTCTTCTAAAACCTATTAAAGATTTTGATACCAGTCAACGTAAAAAAGCTATCATTTTGACCCATACCGCCCCTAGAGGAATACTAGATTTCTCTAGCTTAGGTGATAAACATATTGGTTCTTTTTTTCTTCGTGAAATAATTGATGATTATCAACCTCTGCTATCGGTGTTTGGACATATACATTATTGTGGAGGCTATTCAGAATTCATAGGAAGAACTTTATGTTTAAATGTAAGCTCCTTTGGTTTAGCAGTTTCCCATGATATTTTATTTGGTCAAAGCGCGTTCGAGATTGAAATCGATGAAGAGGAAGATAAAGTCCTGTCAACAAAAATGATCGTTTCAAATTATCACTATGGCAAAAAGCAAAGAGCTTTTGTTGAGTATAGACAATGTCAAGCCTGTGGTAGATATTCACCTTTTGCTAGAAGACAATTTAAAATTTGTAGGATTTGTTTAGCTTCACGGCGAATGGAAAACAAACACACCCACACATGACCATACTAACTGAACGAATAGGAGTTTAATCCTAATTCACCCTTCATATATTTTAAATCCTCGAGAATTGATGAATTAATTGGAATTCCAGATTTTAATCTCTCTAATTCCATCTCATACTCTTTTTCTCCAGCAGTGTATATCCTATTCTGTCCTGGTGCTTTTTTTGAACTACGTAGTTCTCTAACAATGTTTCCTGCAATTTTTGTGAATATTGGAAGAGGTAAAAAAGCTTCAACATTGATTGCAAGGAAAAAGTGACCCAACTTGTATCCTTTATCTAATGTCAAATCTTTCAAAAAAGGACCTTTAGATAAGGCAGCAGAAAAAATTTCTACTGCTGTAGCAAATCCATATCCTTTATACCCTGCTAAAATCTCTCCAAGACCACCCAATGGAAGTAAAGCAGCTTTTCCATCAATTAACGCTTTTAAGATTGTAGGACTATCTGTAACCAATGCACCTTTCTCATCTATTACCATACCTTCCGGAAGTGGGGACTTTGTACGTGATTTCACTTCGATTTTTCCTCTTTGGGTAATAGATGTGGCAGCATCAAAAAGAAAAGGAAAAGTTTCATCTGTAGGAATACCTATTGTTAATGGATTCGTTCCTAGCATTGGTTCTACACCAAATGTTGGTGCAATTGAAGGTCTTGCATTCGTGCATGTGATCCCAATCATGCCTGCGTTAGTTGCCATTTGTGAATAGTACCCCGCTATCCCAAAATGAGTAGAATTACCAACCGCAACGGCACCTGTTCCATATTTTTTTGCCTTCTTTATCGCAAGTTCCATTCCACGGTACGCAGCTACATGACCCATACCATGACCAGCATCAATTCTAGCAGTAGTTTTAGTCTCCTGTTCAATAGTTAATTTAGTTACTGGAGATTGAATTTCTGCTAATATTCGGTCGTAGTACATTTTTAAACGTTGTACACCATGACTTTCTATTCCTCTGAGATCACTAGTTATTAATACATCAGAACAAATTTGAGCATCTTCTTGTGGTACCCCACATTTTATAAAAACATCTTTCATAAAGGTTTTCAATGTGTTTACATCAATTATAGTCTCTTTTTCGCTCATAATTATCCCTTTAGATTACTTATTTTGATTCTTTTACAATGTAAATGAAAAAATATAGTCTTATATTAAGGACTAATTTAGAATGAACATTCTTATTAAGTTGCCTTCTAACAAAGATTTTTATCCTTCAATAAGTAATTCTTTTCTAAAGCTATCTTAAACAGGATTAAGGATGTTATTGGATTGAAAAATTCAGCTTTATTAATTATAGACATGCAATTAGGAAATTTTACTGGATCTGATCCAATCTTTAAAGGTGAGGAATTGCTTGATTCAGTGGGGAAAATCCTTCAAAAATTCCGTTCTTTTGGGTTTCCTATTATTTATATTCAAAATATGGGAACTAAAGGAGATCCAGATGAACCTGGTACTCAAGGATGGCAAATTCATCCTTCTATTTCTCCATTAGATAATGAAATCACTATCCAAAAAACTTCTCCAGATTCATTTAATAAAACTGAGCTAAAAAAAAACTAATTGCACTCAATATTGACCATCTTTATATTATAGGATTACAAACCGAATACTGTATTGATACCACAGTCAGACGGGCATATAGTTATGATTATAAAGTTACTTTGATAGAAGACGCACATAGTACGTGGGATTCCCATGATTTAAAAGCTAGTCAAATCATAGATCACCATAATAGTGTATTAGGTAGCTGTTTTGCTGAAAAAAAGAAATTAAATGAAATTGAATTATAATCTGCTTAGTTTAAGATAAGTTATTAAGAGCAATTCTATCCAACTCATTCTTTAAATTATTATCAATCTCTATTCTTTGTGGTTTTTGGCAAAGAACTTTTGCTATTTCTTTTGCTCTTTGTCGTGCTGAACTAGATCCCTTAGATTTCCACTGATCACGTGTTTCTCTATTTGTTACTTGTTGGCCACCAATAGGTTTGGAAAAATATAATTCTTTTCGGAAAAGAGATAATGTACTAGAATGTGATAGCAGAGACAGTCTTTCATCGTAATCACTAAGAATATCTTTCGCAAAAGGCTCACCATAATCAGTTATTCCTCCGAGTAAACGATGAACCATACCTGCGATTTCATTATCAATCACAACTTTTTCAAAGGATTGAGTCGATTCAAAGTCAAGCATACCAGGACCAGAAATCATATTTATACCAGTTAGTCCTGCTAATACTGCACCCATTCCAGCTTCGTAACCAGCTTGGGCATCAGGTACTTTTGAATCGGATAGAGCCATATAGGCATGTGTTGGTAATCCTAAATATTTTCCAATCTGAGAATCTGCAATGTTTATCATCATTGTTTCAATAGCGCCCATTGGAGTTGTTCCATGTTTCATATCAAACACGGCTGGAGATCCTCCCCATATGATAGGGGCATTTCTTTTCGCTAATTGTGTTATCACAAGACCAGCTAAACACTCTGCAGCGTGTTGAGTAACACATCCAATTAATGTTATAGGAGCTGTTGATCCTGCAAGTGGCATCGAGACAAATTCAGAGGGAATTCCACTCTTTGCAGCATCAATCAGTGATTGAGTAGTTAAATCTGACCACATAAGGGGAGGGGATGGACAGGCATCAAAAATTGCAAGAGGTTTGGCTGCAAGCTTTTCAGCAGATGTTCGTGTTGTTTCTAAGAGTTGTCGCATGACTGAAAAACTTTCACTTGTGAATGTTCCAGTAACCACGGGTTTAGAGGAATGAAGTAATGCTAAATAGAGTCTATGCCAATCTTGTGCTGAACTCGGAACGTTTGAATATACTAGTGAAGTACTTTGCGCAACATAATTATCTAAATGATCAACAATCTTTGTAAAATTAATATAATCCTCAGATAAAGCCTCTCGTATATTTCCTGTCGTTAAATCCTGAATAAAGATTGCAGCTGATCCAGGATCAAAATGGATATTGTCTTTTGATAAATTAGCAACCTCTTTCCCTTGTCGATCAAACAGTTTAATTTCGGATGGAGGGTAAGTTTTTAGTTTATTAATCAAATCTTCAGGTATGTAGTACTTGGATTCGTTATTAGATACTCCCTGTTCCTGAAGTAATGTTTGAGCTTCTTTATTTTCAATCATAATTCCTTGAGTACTGAGAATATCCATCGCTTCGGATAAAATCTTTTTTTTATACTCATCAGTCAATAGTTCTACTTTTGGTCTAAAAATTGTCAAATTTAATTACCTTCTTTGAATATAATTATCAATTTCTTTTCGTAAAAGCTTGATATGAGACGAATTAGTTCCACAACATCCCCCTATGATTTGAACTCCATATTCTAGGACTTGTTTCAAATCATTCGCAAAATCTTCAGGTTTTTGCTTATATACAAGGACTCCTCCTTCCAGTTCTGGCTGTCCAGCATTTGGTTTAACAGAAATAGGAATATCTGGTGTAACCGATCGTAAAACTTCTGCAAGCTCAATAAAATCGTGACTCCCTAGAGTACAGTTAGCACCAACAACTGAAACCCCCAACGTTTGAAATTCCTCATTACAATCTTGAACAGAATTACCCATCACTGTAAAAAAACCTTTTGGTGCTTTTTTGTAAGTCATACTTGCTATAATAGGTTTGTTTGATTCATTTTTAACTGCTGTTATTGCAGCTTTCATTTCCTGCAAATCAGAAAAAGTTTCAAGATGATAAGCGGCAACATATTTTTCTAACGCCTTTGCTTGGACTTGGAAACCGTTTTGCAAATCATCCAAAGAAGCTTTTCCTACAGGCGGTAGGAAATCACCACTTGGACCAATATCCCCAATTAGACATGCATTTTCAGGACAGACACTTTTAAGTATCTTCGCAGAAGTTTCATTTATTTCCTTGATCTTTTCAATCCCATGTTTCCTGAGTGCTACTCCATTTGCTTGGAAAGTTGCAGTTTGAACAAGATCGCTTCCTGCAAGGTAATACTCTTCAAAGACTTCTTTAATTATCTCAGGTGTTTCAAGATTCCACACATCAGGAAGTGTTCCTTGTTCTAAACCCCTTCGCATAAGTTATGTTCCTA
>JAUUVJ010000263.1 GCA_030589605.1 Candidatus Hodarchaeota archaeon
AAGCTCGTGCAATTAATACTTGTATCCAGTCCTGTGCAATAACCATAATTCCTGAACTAAATGAAAAAATTACTAAACCAAGAAGTAAAAATCGTCTTCGACCATACTGATCAGATATAATACCAAAAACTGGACTAAAAAGAATACAAATGGAATACACAGAAATAACAAATCCCATAAGCCAAATTTCTACATCAAAAACAGTACTGAATGTGCTGAAATATAGAGTAATGGACAGAAAATCGAGATCGATAGCAATTCGCGCCAATAAGAGAATATACAGCGGTGTTGAAGAAGATCGAAAACGTGACATAGGTTATCATCAATTCTGTAGTTCATAACAGCAATTAGCGGTGATTAACTAAAGCGAGTTTTTATTCTTTCTTAAGAGAATTATTTGGTGATCAACCTCGCATGAATTCATTTTATTTTAATCCCAAATCCTGTAAAATCATCTTGAAATACTAGATTTTATCTTTCCAAAGATAATGAAATAGAATTTAACCAATATTAATTTTGAATATGCTTAATTTCTGAAAAGGAGATGGTTGAACTATACCAATATGTCCATATTGTCGATTAATTGTACCTAAAGCTATTTAGAAAACTTTCTTATGACTGTACACATTAAGAATTAGGAGTATATAATATAAAAAATATTTCTTTAAAAGAAATATTTAAGCATCTAAAGATTTATATAAAAGAAAGAGAATATAAAATTGAGAATAGCTTATTTTGTGATATTTTCTTTATCAGTATTATTTTAAATCCAGGGTGTATAGTGGGTTGGTCAAACGTCATGAAAGTCTGAAAAAATACATTAAAACAATTATTGACCAGCTTCCACAATACATTGAATTATATCCCCCTGATGAACAAGAATTACTAAAAGAATTTTTGTCTATCGTAGCTTTTTATGAAGAAGCTGACTTCCAACGGCAAGAATTATCAAACAAAATTGAAAATTACCGACAGGAGATAATATCTAGAGAAAATTACCTTATTCTCCCCTTTTCTTGGTTTATTGGAACATATTTTCAAAATGCTCGAGTTTTGTTAAGTATTTCTAAGTTTCATGCAAAAGATTTCTTTGAATATTTAGTAAAACATTTTAGAGGTAATTCTCAAGTACCAGGTGCATTCGAGCTTATTCGGAAAAATATTTCTCTATCTAATTTAGCTTGGGAAAATCTGCAATATGAATGTAATAAACTTCTTGTTCCCCTAACTAATGACCAAATTCAGATTTTAGAAACAATTTTTGCCTATATAAAGAAAACAGGAATATATTCCCTGGATCCTCGTCGTTTAAAAACAGAAATAATCAATCAAGTCCAAATACCAAGTAATGTAAAACCCCTAGCTGAATTGAAACGATTTTTTTCCCTCATAGAGGCAACTTGGTTTATACGTTTCTTTTCCCCTGCTTTTGGATTAGATCGTTTATTCTTTCATATACAATTGAATCGTTCCTCTTCTTTACCCGATTTGATTGGATATCAGAATCCAAGAAATACAGTTCTTAATATTAGTGATATCTACAAAGTCAGGGAGCTGACAGACACATACATAGGAGTACTTTACATACCTACTCAGGATATGGATCTTTTAATTAAATATTTTAAACACTTAGAAAGCGAAAATTTACTCGTTCTATATGATCTTCAAAAACTGACAATAAAATGCTCTACAAGTTCTTTATTCCAATATAAACCTGATTCAGGATGGAAATTACCCAGCCAATCAGCGATGAACTCCCTAGCGAGTTCAATTACATCCAAAAGCTCGAAAAGAGAAGAAAAAAAACAAAAAAACCTATATATTCCACCTCCTTTTAATTCTGAATGGCATTTCACAAAACATCCACTTCCTTGCCGAATAATTAAACTGTACTGTGAAATTCCACAAAGGTTTTCTTATACAGAATTACCATTAGGTTCTATCCGTAATCAAAGAAAAAATTATTTAACAACAGAAGAAATAGGGTTAATAAAACAATTATATTATAATCAAGTCGTACAAATAGGTTTTATACCATGGCAAATAGTGTTTGAATTTTCAATGGACGAATACAACATTAAAATACCAAAGCTTCAAAGTTCTAAATTGAACCAACTTTTGAAATTGTTACCACAGAATGAAATTTATGAAACAGAGAAAAATATAATAATTTGGACACGATTCCCCAAGAATCTAAAAGAATGGATGAAAGAGAAGTTAAATTGGGAGGTAAACAATATCAGCATTTTTTATTATCCAAGTGATCTCAATTATAATTGGTTTAATGAAGAAAAACTTCAATGGAATACCCCAGAAATCTTGTTAACCTGAAATTAATATAATAAATAAAAAAAAAAGGGAATAGAAGTAATTACTTCTAATTTTTCTCTTAGTAAAACTAAAGAAAGATAATTATGTGGAAATTATTTAACGTTTGTTCCACCAGTACAAGGGGGCATCATTTGTATTGACCTCACTCCCTAGTATTTGATTTGATTTATAAGATCCTTAGATTATCAGAAATATGAAATAAGACGTTTCATCTAATATCTTCATTTATTGATTATATAATTCGTTTTTAATCTTCTAATAATCCTCATTTACAGGCTATTTGTCGTTTTCAAGTACCACTGTCTTAGAATACCACTATTAGATTATTAAGAAAAACAGCTACTATTGATGATTCGAGATCATTTCTTAGAAATAGAATCACTCTTTGATGATAATTGTAAATCTTTTTCCATTAAATCCTTGGTATATTGTTTTATAGCTGCAACACGAAGCCACACCAGATAATAGCATGAATTTGGCCAAACTATTTCATTAATAGTTCTTATTTCATCTTTTGAAAGTTTAAATATAATTGTACGCATGTTAAAGGAATTTCTTAACTAATTTTTTTCCAATCTCAATCTAGGATGAGGATTATTCTCATGAAAATATATTTGTACTTTTTCAATAGTACCAAAGCTTCAATAAGTCAAGAGTTTTTATTATAAAATGAACAACTTGATTAGTATAATATGGTAAGAATCTGCAATACAACTACTCAAATTTCATCCTATTTAGTTTAAAAAATAAAAAAGGATCCTTTTTTAACTAAAGAGTTGCTTCATGGCAATTCGATAGTTTTCAAAGGCTTTTCTTCCTTTTTCTGTGAGATAAATGAATGTCCTAGGTGTTTCTTTACCTTTTTTACTTTTCTTGACTAGTTTCTTCTCTAAGTGGACATAACCAGCTTCCTCAAGTTTATCCAAATGAGAAGAGAGTCTACCCCAAGAAAAAGAAGTCAGATTCTTAAGATAAGTGAAATCGGTATGTTCTAAAACATATAAATGGGCTAAGATTTTTAATCGAGAGGGTTCATGAATATATTTATCAATATCATCAATCATATTGACATCGATAGGGGTAGAATCCTTTTCTTCCTGTTTTGACATATAACTATCCCTCTAGTTCATTATTAGTACGTTCTTTCTCTTCAGGAATAATGGAATATAATTGAATAAAACGGATAAATATGATAAAACCGATTATAATGGAGATTAAACCTAAAATTAGAAGATACACCGTAAATCCATCTCTGGGGTGGGGAAAATCAAGGAAAAAGATAAAAATTCCAAAAAAAGTAGAAAAAATTCCCATTCCGTAAAAACGAACTTGACCGGTTTTATCAACAATATCTAAACTAGGACCAAACATAATTAGACCAAAAATAATCGGCCAATATTCCCAAATATTATCATAAAACTCATCAACGTTTCCCCCTTCTAAGATAAAAATAATTACGAGGGAGACCACGATGAGAGCAACAACGAAAAATATCATCCCAGGGAAAATTTCACTTGGTTTTTCAGTTTTGATCTTAAAATGACCCATTCTAGGATAGGTAAAACGTCTACGAAGAAACTCAGTTAAGGGAATAAACACTACAAAAGACACGATCACCAAACCTAGAGAAGCTAATGTGAAATTAACGACCCCAGCGGTAATCATGAGAATAATACCAAGAAAAATAAACACAAAACCATCAACATATCCAGTCTGATGGATTTTTTGCGAAATTTCCTTGAAATTGATTTGTTCATTGTTTTCAGACATAGTAGATCACTATGTAAAGAGGAATAATACCTTTTTATAAAGCTTTGTAATGCGGAGTACTCCACAAAAATGATTTCTTCGTACTTTATAAGTAGTTAATATCAAAATTGATACTAATAAGAAAAAAGTCATAACTTTATGTTAAAATAATCTCATTCATTAGGATGTCTTAAATCAGGTGAGTACGAAGCAAAATGAAACATATTGCATCAAAGTTGGTCTTCTTAACGATTAAATAGAAGGTTAATGATTTAGCTCTTTTAAAAGAGGTATTTAAATATCTAAAGACTTTTATAACTAAAAGGAGACCTCATTATTAGAATAGTTTATTTTTAAGCCTCTATGTTTTCAAGAAGCTTCTAAATCTCGGGTGTTAAAAGGGTTGGTTAAACGGCATGAAAGTCTGAAAAAGTATATTAAAACGATTCTTGACCAACTACCACAATACATTGAGACTTATCCTCCTGAAGAAAAAGAATTACTAAAGGAATTCTTATCTATCGTAGCACACTATGAAGAAGCAGATTTTAAACGAGAAGAATTAGGAAATAAGTTAGAATTATACAGACAGGAGATTGTATCTCGCAAAAATTACATAAAACTTCCATTTTCTTGGTTTGTAGAGACTTATTTTAGAAATGCCCGTGTTTTACTTAGTATTTCTAAGTTTCATGCGAAAGATTTCTATGAATATCTAGTAAAACACTTTAGAGGAACTGTTCAAATCCAAGGTGCTTTTAAGCTTATCAGAGAAACTGTTTCTTTAAAAGATCTAGCTTGGGAAAAACTCCAATATGAATGTACTAAATTACTTATTCCTCTTACTACTAGCCAAATTCAGATTTTAAAAGTAGTATACAGTCAGATTGAGAAAACAGGTATATACACCTTAGATCCCTATAGATTGAAAGACGAAATAATTCACCAATTACAAATGCCAAGTAGTGCAAAAACAACAACTGAACTGAAACGAATATTTACACTTTTAGAAGCACGCTGGTATATTCGTTTTTTTTCATCCGCTTTTGGATTAGATCGCTTATTTTTTCATATACAATTAATTGGTTCATCCTCCTTCCAGGATTTGATTGATTGTCAGGATCCTTTAAATTCAGTCTTTGGTACTAGTGATATATATAGAATCCGAGATAAAACAAATACATACATGGGAGTTCTTTACATACCTTCTCAGGATGTTGATCTTCTAATATCTTATATTAAAAGATTGGAGAAAGAAAGAACAATTGTTCTACACGATCTTCAAAAAATAAAAACAAGATGGTTATCAATTTCTTTGAATCAGTATGAACCAGATTTAGGTTGGATTGATCCAACAAAAACAAAAATGAAACACTTAGCTCGAATATTGAACTCAGAAAAGTTAGAAAAAAGAAAAAAAAATCTCAAATCTCTCTATATTCCCCCATCATTCAATTCCGAGTGGCATTTTAGTAAACATCCCCTACCAAGGAAATTAATAGAACTTTATTGCAAAATTCCTCAAGCATATTCTTTTTCGGATTTACCTCTCGGATCATACACCAATCCAAAAAGTAGAAGTCTTGAAAAAGCTGATATTGGGTTACTGAAGCAATTGTATTACAATCGAGTAATACAAATCGATTTTATACCTTTCAGAGTTGTGTATGATTATTCATACGACTTGTATTATGTCAATATTCCAAGACATGAAGGTTTTCAACTAAAGCAGCTCTTAAAATTACTTCCATACGGTGAAATTATCGAAACAAAACGAAATATCAAGATTTGGACTCGGTTATCTCAAGGGATAGTAGATTGGATGCAAAATGATCTAATCTGGGAAGTAGAACCCATGATCCTAGATCAATTTCCAAGAGATCTTGATCAAAACTGGTTCAATAAGGAAGAACTTCAATGGATTACTCCAAAAATTCTGTTAAATTAATTTTTTCAAAAAAAATATTAAAAAAAACACTACGTACAGAATCAACTAACGATTTTTCGAGTTTTCATTTTCTAGTCACGCGGGGAGTGCAAAGAAACTTTTTTATATTATAAAGACGACAATATCTTCAGTTCCCAAATCACTTG
>JAUUVJ010000151.1 GCA_030589605.1 Candidatus Hodarchaeota archaeon
AAGCTGCAGTGAAGAATTCAGATATCATACTAACTGCAACAACTTCACCTAATCCCATATTTAATGGAGAATGGATTAATCCTGGTACACATATATCTGGTGTTGGTTCCCATAGTCCCAATGCGAGAGAATTAGATACAACGACTATTCAACGGGCAAAAGTGGTTTGTGATCAGGTAAGTGCTTGCTTGGTTGAAGCAGGAGATATAATGATTCCCATTAAGGAAGGAATAATTACCAAAGATCATCTTTATGGTGAACTAGGAGAAATAGTCAGTGGTAAAAAAAGAGGACGTGAAACTGATTCAGAGATTACTGTTTTCAAATCTGTTGGGCTTGCAATCCAAGATGCAGCAACAGCAAAACTAGTGTATGATAAAGCACGTGAACAAAATATCGGTACTACCGTCGAAATATAGAGAATGAATTCGGGAAAATAAGTTCCAAATTCAAACTCCCTTTTTATTCAACTTCAGATATTTTGCATCTCAAAGAACCAGAGAAAGTCTTTTAATAAAGAATACCCTGTATTTATTGCTTCTTTAGTTTTTAAAACTGTAATTTCACATCTAATTCCTTGTTCAACAGTTCCTCTTGCATTAAACGCTATATGACCCGTCATTGCTATACGATTAGCTATCATATTTCTAGATTTTAGGTTATCGATTATTTCTGGTGGACCAGTGATTTCAATATCTTTCCATACATCACTCCAGCTTGCTGATTGAGGATCTTTTATGAAATTCACTTGAATCTCGAAATTTGATTTAGGTGGCCTCTCAATTAGTGTTGTAAAGCGAACACGATTGTTGTCTAGAAATGTAACAACAATATCACTAGTAGAGCTCGAAAAAGTCTGAATAATCACTTTCTCAGGTTTAAACATGAGTTCTTTTACTTGGTATCGAATAGAGCTAAATAAATCACGACGTTGTTCTTCCACAATAGAATCTTTCTTTGGTACTTCCATTCTTGCTGATTTTATCATCGGAATTTCATCTTTTGAAGAGTTTTTAAGATCAATTACAGCTTCATCAAAATCTGATTCAGTCAATTCTTCATCGAATCCAATGTCTTCATTTATAACTGGAAATTCTTTGGTAGAAGAAGAATATGTTATAGATGTATCCTTGTATGAAGGTATTTCTTTCAATCCTTTCCTAGGGCGATAAGTGGGTATTTTAACAGCTTCTTGTCTGTCTCCTGTTCCACGGATAAGATATCCTTTTTCTGCAAGGTTTCCTATAGTGCCTAGCAGAATACTAAAACCTCGGATAAAGGTAGGAAGACTCATCGTTTCCATTCGTACCTGAATCACAGGACTATTATCTCGGAACCATCGAATGGAATATCCTTCTAGATCAAAATCTTGTGTAAAATGATTCCTTAAATTTGTTTGAGCTAATAAATGACGAGCAAAACGTGGATCCTCGGAATTAATAATGAAACGTCTGTCAAATTTGGCATCTCCTATCGTTATATCATGGGAATATCTATGTCCACGTGATTTCAAATAGAGGAATAAATTTGCAGGTTTTATTTGACCAGCTTGAAACTTTTGAGGATCTACTTCCCCTCTAATAATTAAATCCTGATCTGTTGCAGATGCATGTTTTTCTGTAACTACTTTCACTTCAATAAGTTTGAATGGCCCTGCATCACGTGAAATGATAATGGGGTCAGAAATAGCTCCTCCAGAATCAACTATCGTTGTATTTTTATACCGTCGACTTAAGTAATGATAAACATCGTTTGCAAAATCCTTTTCTTTTTGAAACATCGAATTAAACCAGTAATATAGAGCATAAAGCGCTCCAAATCCAAAGATAACTAGAAAAAAGAGTTCAATCATGTTTTTCTTCACCTCGAAGACTAGAATAATGGAATTATCAGAAAATATTGGTCATTATTGAATTATTTCATTACTTTAATTCATGTTTTTAATGATGAATAAGGTTTTTCTCTCGGAACATTGAATAAGTTTATTTTGTATTTTGATGCTATGGTGTTATCTTTTCCAATTGTTTCATAATCATTGGAGTTCATAAAAACAAGAAAATGAGTTTTAATTTGTTTAATAATGCTAATGCTTTTTTTTAAGGGCTTTTTTTAATGATTCGCGCATGTAACAATCTTTAAGAATACTAAATAATATTACTATATTATATCCATTAGAAAACAATGGTACTATCAAAAAGAAGCCAAGAAATCGGTCTAAAGGAGTTTTTGTTATGCAGGATTCCACCCAAGTTGAAGAAAAAGAAGATAATCAGACATTGGTAAAAGTAATTGTGATTATTACAGCAATTCCTTATGGTTTGGTTATGGTTATGTCTTATGTATTTTATATTTCAAATATAGAAAATAATATAATTCTAAGTACCATTGAGTACTATTTTATTGGAAAACCAGTATTGTTTGGAATCTTGGGAGTACCTATTTTCTTTCTGATTTCTGCTTGTTATTATTTTATCCGTTTATCTGATCTTTCTCGTATTCCTCATAATACTACACTTTACGAAGCGATTACACACTCTACAGTCCAATATGGGCCTATAAAAATTATTTTACCTGAGCTAGGTGAGGTTCCTTCACATAAACTACATATTATAGAAGTTGACTAGTTACCTTATTTTTTATTAAGAAAATTTGGTTTAATAATAGAAATTCATCTAATTGGTCATTTTTTCCAGCATTTTTATGATTCTAGATCGATGCAAAGAGTAAAACCATACTCTTTTTTTCGCTATTTTAGATAATTTCTAGTATTTACTTGGGATTATCGTTCAAAAAAGGTTGTTCTATCAAGTATGGTGTATAAAAAATGAAGACACGACGTGAAAAGATAGTTGAGATTCTTTCTAAAAATGGAGATATGACTTTACAAGAATTAGTGGATTTAACAAATTCTAGTTTGAAAATGGTAGTTGAAGATATGGATAAAGTTAGGAAGACCATTAAATCTGAGAACAAAAGAATCAAAGTAAGTCCTGCGAGTTGTATGGGTTGTAGTTACGTCTTTTCTGGAAGAAGTAGGATATCTGATCCAACAAAATGTCCGGAGTGTCATTCAGAGCGTATTTCGCCTCAAAGATTCAGAATTGTTTCTGGTTAGGTACCTAAAGAGGGGAGGAAGTTCTACCATACGAATAATCTATGAAACGTATGGATTTACAAGTTTTATAACAAAATAAGATTTAAAAGATAATCATCTACCATAATTTAACTACAATGAAGGGTGAGCAGAAACAGCTTTTAATCATTATACTTCTTTTATTTGGATTGACTGGTTGGAGTATCGGACAAGAAGCTCAACTAATTATCAGCATCCATTCTTTCAATGACTCAATCCTTCTTCCTTATCCAAATAACCATAAAATTACTAAAACCCAAATATTAACATCTCATGATCCCATTTTCATTGCAAATAATGATCAATTTACTTCAGAAGGGTTTTTGGGTTCTGGAACTTCCGAAGATCCGTATAGAATAGAGAATCTCAATATTACATATCCAAATGATGATTTACCACTTAAGAATCCTTACCATCTGCTTGCACCCATAATAACAAATATCTCAGCTGAAACCTTAACATTGGATGGAAATGTGATCATTGAATGGAATGTTTCAAAAGATACATTTGGGCATTCTTTTACGTATGCAATCCTTTATTCACCTGATAACGGACAAAGTTGGACAACTATCGCTTCTAGTTTAACTACTACAAATTACACAATAGACACGACAACTATCACTGATGGTATGCATATTCTTCTCAAAGTTCAAGCTGTAGATTCAATTGGTTTCATTGCACAAACCATTTACAGTGAAACGTTTCTGGTTTTGAATGCATTGTCACCCCCGATAGTAGTTTCTCCTAATGGTGGTGAAACGCTAAATGAGACAGTAACAATTGAATGGGATGCCTCCCTTGATCCAGACGATCATTCTATTACCTATTCGGTCTATTATTCTTCCGATAATGGTATTACGTGGACGCTGTTAGCGAGTGATCTTACTTCCACCAGTTATTCATGGGATACTACCTCTGTTCCGAATGGGTTAAGTTATCTCATTAAAGTTACAGCAACTTGTTCTGGTGGGGTAACAAGAGAAGATATTTCTGATAGTACTTTTACGATTCAAAATCCCGCAGGAGTCCCAGGAATGACCGTACTCATGGTTCTTTTGGCATTGGGAATAATGATTACTATCAGGAAAAGCAAGAAGAGATAGTATTATTTCTATCTTTTCCTCTACTTTTCACTTTTTTTCATTACTCTATGAAACACTGTGAAAGATTCAAGTAATTTTATTTTTTTCCAAGAAATATAACACTAGTACCAATTTTCTCTTTTAATAAAAAACAGTACCCTCAAGAATCACTGCTTCCGAATCCTCCTCCTCTGTCATTTTCCTCGTCAAGAGTTTCTACTTTTAATATTTCAAAGTGTTCAACTTTGTGAAATACGATTTGAGCGATTCTGTCTCCTTCCTTAATATGGTAATCCCTGGGACTAAAATTGTTGGTAATGATCATAATTTCCCCACGATAACCTGAATCTATTACACCACCAGTTGTAAAAATTCCTTTTGCAGCCATTGAACTACGGCTTTCAATCTGGCCATAGTAGCCTTGTGGAATTTCCATACAGACTCCAGTATGGATGATTTTAGTTTGGGAAGATGGAAGAATTAGGTTATCTAGTGAATGAAGATCAAACGCTGCGTCATTAGGATTGTGTTTTATAGGTAATTTAGCTTTTTCAGATAGCTTTTTTATTTTTAAACGCATTTTAAGTCACCAAAATATGAGAAAGCTGATTATACTTATGGATTTACATTTTATGATCTGACTTATTATTCGAGAAAAGGAAAGATAATGAGTCTAAAAACATTGACACTAAGAATATACTGAATTATTTTATATCCACTTGTGTAATTGTGTGCTATCGCGTCATTTATACTGATAAATGAAGATGTTATTTCTTGTCAATCAATCGAAAGAATTTAAAGTAGTAATAATGGCTTCTCACAATATTCACTTTTTTGGATGTTAAAAAGATATGGCAAATAGGAAATGGCATATGATATCTTCTATAATACTTTATATTATTTATTGTGCTCTTTACTGGTTTCTTTATACTGAAGGTGACTTACCAGCTCCAGGACTTCCTGAATTAGCACCATTGTGGTTAATAACTGGATTTTTGATGGCATTAATAGGAGCTGAAGCCCCTGACTGGGATTTATTAATAAATTGGATGCATCATAGAGATATTCTTACTCATTCAATTGGTATTCCCCTAATTATTACGGGTACTTTTCTAGCCCAGAAAATAATGACACCTGATGACCCTACACTAATATTAGCTCTTGTTTTCGCTCCTTTTTTAATTGGATTTGGCTCTCATTTACTACTCGATCTCTTTCCCAGTGTAGATCCAGAAAGAGAGCTTGCTGAGAAAGGTATTACAAAAACTACTGCTACTTTGCTCGGAGGATTTGTATCTGGGTTAACTGGAATTGAAACAATAAAAGCATTACAAGGTACCTACTTGATTCATCTCCCCTGGCGAATGCCTGTGATCTCTGAAAAGGAGGGAGTATTCGTTGAAATGAGAAAAACCTACCCAAAACATTTAACTCGCTGGTGGCTCTTTTTTAATGGCTTAATTAGCGGGTTGTTAGGTATTTTACTTGTAGTGATACTTGTTTGGGGATAAGAATCCCCAACAGTTTAAAGTAGGTCATTCTCATTATCTGGTAGATTTTTCACAGCTCTACAGGGATTTCCAGAGGCTACAACATTATTTGGTATATTTTTTGTAATAACACTTCCTGTACCGATAGTAACATTGTCGCCAACTATTATTCCAGGGCAAACAATAACTCCTCCTCCAAACCAACAATTCTCACCTATTATTATAGAAAGACCCAATTCTAATCCTTTCAATCAAGATCCTATAACTTTTTTAATTTTAGTAATAGCCCATTCTAAGTTTTCTTTACTGATTACTAGAGGAGGAGCAAAACGGATGGCATAATCATGGGTCTCTTTTGCTAAAATCCCTTCTTCAATGAGCTGTTGAGTAAAAGGACGTGCCTTTTCATGAAGTTCTATAGCCACAAATAAACCTTTTCCTCTTATTTCTTTAATTCGAGAGTGCTCAATTGTCTTTAGTTCTTTAATGAAGAATTCACCTAGTTCTGCGGCATTTTCGCATAATTTCTCCTCAACAAGAACATCAAGAGCAGCATCTCCAACAGCACAAGCCAATGGAAAACCACCAAAGGTTGAACCATGTGATCCAGGTGTAAATACTCCCATAATTTCTTTTCGTGAAACTACTGCAGACACAGGAAGTAAACCTCCTCCTAAAGCCTTCCCAAGGGTCATAACATCAGGAATTGCACCTTCATGTTGATGACAGAACATTTTTCCTGTTCTACCAAAACCAGTTTGAATTTCATCAAAAATCAAGAGAACGTTATTTTTTGTACATATCTCACGAACTTTCTTGAGATAACCATCAGATGGTATAATGACTCCAGCTTCGCCTTGAATGGGTTCAACTAGGAAAGCAACAGTGTTCGGAGTGATAGCGTTTTTCAATGCTTCAAGATTATTATATGGAATGATTTTGAAACCAGGTGTATAGGGGCCAAAATTTGTAGTAGCATCAGGATCAGTAGAAAAACCTATGATAGTTGTTGTTCTACCATGAAAATTCTCTTCACAAACGATGATTTCTGCTTTGTTTTTTTCGACACCTTTTACTTCATAACCCCATCTACGAACCATTTTAATGGCAGTTTCAACAGCTTCGGCTCCTGTATTCATGGGAAGAGCCATTGTAAATTCTTTTCCGCAAATTTCGAGTAAATGTTTAAGATAGAGAGCCATGCGATCATTATGAAAGGCTCGAGATGTTAACGCTACTCTATCAAGTTGATCTTTCAATGCTTTTACAATTTTCGGATGTAAATGTCCTTGATTAACCGCTGAATATGCAGAAAGACAATCTAGGTACTTTTTTCCTTCAACATCCCAAACCCAAGGTCCCTCAGCTTTAGTAATTACAACAGGTATGGGGTGATAGTTATGGGCGCCATGAATTGATTCTAGTTCCATAAATTCTTTTGAATCCATCATTAAATACTCCTAAATGCAATATGATTAGTGATAATCTGATAAAAATTTGAACAATAAAGATATAAATAACCTTCGTTTATCAAGTGAAAAGATTGAAAAGATTGAATAGGAAATATGATTTGTGTGTTTCACTTGATGAAATGATAATTTCAGAGAGTTTTATTTAATCAGAATCAAAATTAAGAACTTGATTGGTTTTAACTTTTTTTAGAGTAATTGATGTATAGGTCTTTGTTACGCCTGAAATTAGTGAGATTTTTCTTTCTACAACATCATGCAAATTTTCAATAGAGGCTGCGTTTCCAATACAAAGAATATCATGAATACCTGTGGTTATTTTTATCATATGAATTTCTGGTATTCCTTTCAGTATAGCAAGAACATCATCCATAAAACTAACGTTGATGTCTAATTCACAAATGAATTCTATTGGATAATTGACACTTTCAGGATCGACTTCAATCGTAAATCGTTTAATGATTTGCTTTTTCAATAATTTATCAATGCGATCGGAAATAGTTTGAGAGCTAACGTTCAGTTGCTTAGCGATTTCTGTATAAGTTTTTTTACCGTCCTTACTAAGAGATCGAAGTATTGTAAGGTCGATTTTATCTATTGAATCAAATTTCATTTGTATAACCAAAAAGAGAAAGAAGTGGTTAGGATTTGGTTTGTTGATTTAATTTCCAGATTAACCAATACCTGTGAGCGATACTTGCAGGTAGTAATGCAGGTAAGAGGATTACAAATCCTAGTACAATAATTGATTTTGTTTCAAGTTCTAAGGGTAAATTTAGCATTATTAATCCAATTCCCCCTGCGGATATAATGTATACTACGCTAAATACAACATAATCGGAAAAAGTCACGAATGCTTCTTTTAAAAAGCCAAACATTTCGGAAAATACTAATAATGCTAATTCTCCAAGCCCTCGAATCATTAAATAGCAAAATTCTACAAAGCCCCGTGATACTGCTACCATTGTTGTAGTACCACCTTTGATAACGGATCTGGCTCCTGCTATTATTGAGTCTAATCCAAGATAAGCACCAGGTATCGCAACTAGGATCATATATAAGAATAAAAGTAAAACTGCTAATATTTCATTAAAACTAAAGAAGAGAATAAGAATACCGAGAAAAAGTGCAATGGGTACAATTAGTATCGAAAAGCTTACCATACCATCGATTCCAGGATTCATTACTTTTTTCTCTGGATTTCTTGAAAAGAATTGCACTGTACGATTCGCCTGCGTGTACGTTTTCGTTGGTCTTACACGACGAGTGAATTGAACACGAGATTCTTCTTTTGTGTGCCTTTTTATTGGTTCTACTACAACATTTCCAATATCAAAATCTTTAAATTCTTCTCTTGCAACTTTTCCAGCTTTAGTAATCTCTCGGTTAATTATGCTTCCTGCTTCGACAACTTTTTTACCCAAAAAACGACCAAGTTTTTTAGATGTGCTTTCTTTTTTTTCACTCATTTCTTTTCCCTTTTATTATTGATTGGTCTTGCTAAAAGAATAAATCATCATC
The DNA here is from genome assembly GCA_030589605.1 of Candidatus Hodarchaeota archaeon. Lineage (GTDB taxonomy): Archaea > Asgardarchaeota > Heimdallarchaeia > Hodarchaeales > Hodarchaeaceae > Hodarchaeum. The sequence continues at coordinate 8,696 of JAUUVJ010000151.1, forward strand.
TTAACCATGAATAGATCCTTCTACAAAAATATTCCTTC
>JAUUVJ010000411.1 GCA_030589605.1 Candidatus Hodarchaeota archaeon
ATTTAGTAGTTATTGAAGAAAAAACTCAAGAAGTGCTTGGTGTAATAGCTGATTTTGATATCGTTAAGAATGATGTTGCTGAAGGGACTGATACAAAAACGCAAAAAGTTCTATCAACTATGTATAAAATTAGCCCAGTCACAATAGAAACACCCGTTACTGAGGCATTTAACAGAATGCGAGATTTAAATGTAAACGTAGTACCTGTGATTAAAGATGAGAAACTGGTTGGAGTATGTACTATTCAAGACTGTTGGAGTTTTATCCCTGATCAAACCGTGGATGAAATTGGGCTTATACCTGTGAGAAACACAAAAGCAGCCGAATTCTGGTTTGCTAGTGTTTGTGTAATTTTAGGATTCACTTTGGGTATCCTCCTACCTCTCGCAGGAATATTTGGATTTTTCACAGGTAACCATAGTGGAATTCAAAGTTTGCTAGGTAGCGTTCCTCTCGGAGATCCAATAGTGACATTTTATTTGTTTGACGCAAGGGGACTAGGAGTAATGGTGCCTTTTCTTAACTTTATCGCGAAAAATGGAGCTATTTGGCTTGTTATCGATATATTTAGTATGTTATTGTTGATATTTGGAATAGTAGGATTGTTCTCAATAATGTATACAAGTTTTTCCGACACCAGAAGTTTACAAACAGGTTGGATAATACGAACGATAGTACCAGGATTAGCTGTTTTCTTTATGGCTTTTGAATGGATTCTATTCGGTATAGCTTTTGCCCTCGCGGTTCCTCAACCTATTATCACGATTGATCCAGTTGGATTAACGATGTCTATCATTTCGATGATATTATTTCTATTAGCAATCAGCCGAGATTATATGTTTCGCGGAAAAGATGTTTCTGAAGCTAAGCTCCCTGAGGTGACGGCATAGAAAATGCCTCGTGGTGGCGGTGGAGGATTCCGAGGCGGTGGAGGATTCCGAGGCGGTGGGGGATTTGGAGGGGGATTTCGGGGCGGTGGAGGATATCGAGGTGGTGGGCGTAGTAGTGGAAGACCTTTTGGAAGAACTGGTTCTACACGTACAACCTCAGGATCTCGAAGGGGACCCTATTCACATGGCTATTATAGACCGCATCGTAGATATTACAGACCATGGTGGTATTATCACAGACCTTGGTATTACAGATGGTGGTATTCCCCATATTGGGCAGGTCATTGGAATCGTCCTTTCTATTATAGCCCTGTCTATATGGGTGGAGGGATCCTACTTTTCATAATGTTTGCATTGATACTACTTCCTATTGTAGGTGTTTCATTTTGGTATCCATTCAGTGATGCTGACTCAAATGGGCTTGTTAACTACCGATCAACAGAGACTCTTTACTTTAATGAATTCTGGTATGAATATGAAAATATTGAAGCATTAAATGAAATAACTTTTTCAGTTCAATCATCGCCTAGTAAAATCACATTTGCTATATGGGATCGTCCTTTTGAATCTCTTCCTACAACTACAGTTGTATTAGATCCGATTGTCCGGTCAAAAATATTACCAAATAATGAATATTGGACTGAATGGTTATTCCTAAGACCTGGATCATCAATAGAATACGAGTTTAATGCAAGTGATCAGATTCATTTCTTTATAGCTGATGGTGAAGATTTTTACTATTGGGATCCCGGAACTTTCTTTGTGGGTGAAATAAGCACAAATCAAAGCGATGGTTTACGATCAATTACTTCAGCCGCCGACTATAACGTTGTGTGGTACAATGATGGAGGATCATCCGTAACTATTGATTACACTGTAAATTATACTGCTACAGGTGTAACAGACTTTAGTGTCATAACAGATGGGATTGATGGAAGATTTTTCATAGCTGAAACAGATATTGCCACTACTTCTTGGCAGGTTCCTCATTCAGGAAACTGGTATTTCTTTGTCTATTTTGATCCTATGAATGCCCCAGAAGAATCTACTACGATTACATTTGATGTGACCTATGATACAGGACTAACTTCTGCTGATAGATGGATTGATATACAATGGATCTTGATTATCATCCTAGTAGTAGTGATAATTGTACTTATCGCAGCAGTTATCGCAAGAAGAGGCCAAAAAAAGCTCAAACTTAAAGAACCTGAGAAAACCCCTACTAAAGGGACTAAAGGATCTCCATACAAGAAAGTTTCAATCACAGAACTTAATTGTATTCGTTGTGGTGCTTCACTGCATAGTGATTCAAAATTTTGCCCTAAGTGTGGGGGGAAAGTGGAAGGGAGACAGACTGTAAGCTCTGATGTATCAACCCCCGCAAACGCAAAAAACTGTTCATTGTGTGGGAGCAAACTCTCAGAAACAGAAAAATTCTGCAAATGGTGTGGTACCAAGATTGAAAGTTAATATGTTTAAATTTAAATAATATTTTTTTCTTTTTTTATTAGTATTTACTTAGGAAGAATAAAGTTTTTAACTAAAGAGCTCGATCTTTGTTTTTGTTAAATACCTTCCATAAGGATTTCTCCACATCCCTCACATAATAATTGTTTTTTACTTCGAATCTGTGCTCCACAATTTTTACAATGAGTCAGTCTTTCGCGTAATTTCTCCATAGCTTCCCTTCTCTCTTGGGTTTTTTTAGCTTCTATGAATTTCGCATAATCCTCTTTAGGTTGAATTTTTTTCTCAAGTGAGGTGATTGTCTCTTTCAACCATACCATAAATATAAATTTTTCAGTGTCTTCAATTGTTTTAAAAGATTGATAATCTACCTTGACTTTATTAGCAGCTTCTAAAAATTTTTTATTACCAATTTCTATAAAAGTATTGTAAAACAAAATGCCATCGTAAATTAAACTCTTAACTTCTTGATTTTTCTCAACTTTATAAGCTAATTCAAATCCAGTAGCTCCTTCATTTATAATATCCAGTAAGCGTTTTAAAAAATCTAATTTATCTGTTATTCTCTGCATTTTATCTTCCATAGGTTTCCTTCCTTTTGAATCTGTATACAAATATCCTCCTGATCTTTCATTATATGATTTTTGCTTAAGCTTTCTTTCAGTTTCAATCTTTTTATGTAATTTTTTGAATTGGGTACCTATTCTCATCTTGTAAGAGATTTTAATAAAGGATAATTATCGCTCATATTAGATTTAGTTATTATCTAGATTCCAATGATAATATTCATATTAAAATTTAATCAATTTTAGAAAAATAGGCGAGAAAATACTAAAATCTAAAGGACTTTAATCGTTTTCTTCAGACGGCTTAGCGCTACCATTATTTGCAATTGAGCTGTAAATTCCTTTCACTTCATTAAGATCCATAGTCACAATGGTATGGCTTGTATGTTTTCTTTCGAAATTTTTTATCTCTATTTGATTTATGGGATTAGCTGCATGAATAATGATATAAGTTTTGCATTTGATACAAGCACGACAACGAAGACTCATAATCTCTCTCTCGAACTAATCCAACAATATTAAGATAGGAAAATATTTCAAAGTTTTGGTTTTGATTTAAAAATGTTCGTGAGGGACGAACAAAATTGAATATAAAATTTGATAGAGTTTCCCCAATTAATCATCTTGGGCTATAAATCTTAGAGACTTATAATATTTATGAGAAAAGATTCAATTAAATATCCATTAAGTTTGGTATTGTAGAATCAAATGATTCCTTCATTTTTTCTAAGTTAAGTTTGAATCTGCCAGATTTTAGTCCACTTACGCTAATTACTGGTTTAGAATTTAAAACACCGATTTTTTTTACATTTACATTAAACTGTTTTGCCAGATCTAGTATAAGGTCATGATCTTCTGGGCTGGTTTCAATAATAAATCTGCCCACTGACTCGCTAAATAGAAATTCATCATCCCTTAGATGCCCATCATAACAATC
>JAUUVJ010000146.1 GCA_030589605.1 Candidatus Hodarchaeota archaeon
GCTGATGTTTTTTCGGGTAGTGGAGGAACTATATTAGCAGCCCGATTAGCTGGAAGAGATGTAATAGGTTTTGAGATTAGAGACGAATATAAAGAAATAATTTACAAGAAAGCTCATTTTGGAGAAGATGTGACTTCTCCCCCTCAACAATCTACCCTTGAAAAATATTTTTAGGCACTATATTAGATCAAAACCTTCAATATCTTGATTTTGTACCAGAATATTTTTTAAACAGTTTGTGACATATTCTCACAGTTATAATACTTCAGAATTAGGTTATTTAATTCTTCAATGATTGCAGAGTTCAATTTTGAATTTAATTTAACGATATTTCTTGCTTTATCAATTATTTGAATGAAGGTTGGGTTTGAAAAATCTGTTTTTCTTATCAGTAATCTTCTCAGGTTATGAATAGAGATTGCATTTGTATAATTTGATTCCAAATTAAATTGAACCTCATAATACCAACGATAAAGAGAAGAATTAAGTACAGCAAGTATATAAAAGAGTAAATCACTTTTATTTTCATATTCAGATGTTAGAATCAAGTTATATACATTTTGTGTAGTCCAGAACCCATTAGAGTCGAATGCTGCACAAGGGAAACGTTTAATTTTTTGCACAACAAGTTTAGGAGAACAGTATATCTTGGGGCCTTTTTTAGATCTGTAATTGATAGTTGAATCAATATAGTGATGTGCATTTATTTTATAGTGATCAAAATCATCCCCAGTCAAAATTGGTTGATTATGATCTAAATCCTTTTCTTTTTGAATAAGGTTCATCCTTTTCAATTTTACTTTATCAAGATCCTTTAAACATTGTGGACATGTAATATTTTCTTTCCTACTTGATAATTGAACCCATTTCTCACAATTTGGGCAGAACATAACACTTCCACGTTTGGATAATTCTTCTCCTCGGTGAATAGTGAGAAAATGGCTTAAAGGTATGGATTCTTTTTGGATTAGTTGAAGAAGTTCTTGAGAATGAGGATCATATGTTCTAGTAAATATATAATCTGGATTTGTAAGATAAGCGGTTTGAGGGATATAAATTTTCTCATCAATGATCACAATATGATCTTTAGGCACTTCCTTAGTACGTTGAGCGATAAGAGAGATAAATTCTTGAGTTACATCTTTAAAAAGACCATAAAAGTTTGAATTAATAATTTTATATTGCTTTAGAATAAATTCTCGGAGAAATGTGTATTGATTAGATCTTGCAATATTTTTAGGGAGAAGAAATGATAATATTCCTAGATTAGGATTCAATAATTTGGTAGCTTGATAAACAAAGAGAGAAGAAGTGTTAAGATTTCTTTTTGGACATTTTAGAGCAAATAAATTATAGTAATCGTCCTTCTGATCTTTTGTTAATTTTCCTCCCCATGGTGGATTTCCAATAATGATATCAAATCCTTGATCTTGAATAGAATCATTATGCCAGTTTTCGGGATTACTTTCAAGGAAATTACCTCTAATAATATTCATCTTCAATATTTTTTGTGCTTCAGGAATATTTTCTTTTTTGATCCTTTTTAATAATTTTTTATGACATTGTAACACTGAATCTGAATCAATTTCCATCCCAAAAATGTTTGAGTTCAATATTTCTAGTTCAATTTCATTTTGCTTTGACTCTTTCTCTTTATATCTCTCAGAAATTAAAATTCTGACTTCTTTTATCCTTTTAAAAACTGAAATCAGAAATTGGCCATCCCCAGTTGCCCCATCCAGTACACATAATGTTCTTAAAACATCATTTAATTTTTGAATATTAGTTTTTTTCCCCTCTGTTATTATTTCTTGGGGTGAGGTGTATGTAGAATTTGTTAAATAGTTAACTCTTTGTATTAAGAATAAATTTATTGTATTGTAAGTTATTAATTCAGCTAGATGGGAAGGAGTGTAAAAAGCTCCTAGGTCTTTCTTTTTTTTGTTCCGCATCTCTCTTTCCATTTTTTATTAATTGTTTTTAAGTTCAAGCTAGTCGTATCATAGTTTGACAAATAACACAGACATCATTAGATTCGAGCCACGTTTTAAGATGGTCTTCATGATAAGCTTGATTACACACAGGACATCTCAATTCTATATCTTCATTTACAGGTTCTTGACATAGGATACATATTTTATGTTTAATTGTAGTAGTATATTCCTCGTTAATGTCCTCCTGATTTAGCGATCGAAATGAAAAATCAGATTCAATCTTCGGTTTTGTTTCAATTTCAGGTTTTACTTGTAAATCTGAGCCAATTTGTTTTGCTTGATCAATCAGTACAAGTGAATAATTCTGATTTATGAAAGAATGTAGCTCTTGAAATAGTTTTATTGAATCGTTTGAAGGAATATCACCGACAATTATCAATTTCTTTTTAGCTCTTGTTAACGCTACATTCATTCGCCTTTCATCTTCTAATATATGAGGACGTGAGAGAGTACAGAGAGAAAGGATTATCAGTTCTTTATCCGATCCTTGGAAACGATCAATTGTATCGACTACTACTCCTGAATCAGTTCCAATTAATCTGGTTATTTCAGCTACTTGACCCCTAAAGGGAGCAATAACTCCTATATGTTCTGGTTTAATTCCAAACTTTAAATAATGAGAAATTAAATCACAAATAATGTTACTTTCTTTTTTATTAACCCTTTTTCTCCTATCGAATGATGATTGAAGGCCAACATACACGAGCGGTTGGTTCGGATCTAATATTGTTTGAAATAGTTGATTATCAGATTTAATATTAGCTCTAGGTGGTAAAATATCCCACAATAACTGCTTTGAGATTTTTGGGTTCGCTGCTTGTACTTTTTTATTATAATACCGAGAATTACTGAAATCCATTAAATCATCATGCATTCTGTATTGATATCTGAGAAGAACATTTGCATGAGGATGCAATTTTCGCAGCCTTTCAAATAAGGATTTGTTAAGACCAAGTTTTTCTGCACGAGAACTTTGAATTAATGGGGGTAATTGTTTATCATCACCAACAAGGACAAATTTTTCTCCTTTAGATATAGCTGAAACAATATGTGGTTCAGCCATCTGAGAGGCTTCATCTACAATCACGATATCAAAATCTAAATCATTATATAAGCTACTACTAATTGTAGTTGTTGTTGCAGCTACTATTGGGATTTTCTCTAATTCCTGATATTGTAGTTTTAAGGTTTTTAGTGAACGATCTACAATTTCTTTATCTATTGCTTGATCGATACCTAATCTAACTATCTCCTTGCGACTCTCTACAATCTTACTTAATTTAAGGTATTGTTTAATCATATTATCTACTGCAGTATTAGTATATGCTGTTAGTAGAACTTTTTGATTTTTATTTCGAAGAAATTCAACCAGTTTTGCTATTGTGTAAGTTTTTCCTGTTCCTGCAGGGCCTTGAATTAAACAATAATCTTTTGCATTTAGAGCTAATTGAATTGCTTCTTGTTGACTTTGATCGAGTCCTTCTAGTTTAGTATATTGGATTGATTTGAAAAGAGGTTTTTTTCCAAGGATGACAAGTTCATTTACTTTATGATTCTTTTTTTGACCAAAACTTATTTCAAAGAGATTTTTGTTAAGTCGCTTGAATGAAAAGTCAGAAGAGTAAGAATCAAGGAAAATTTCTTTTGGGAGCTTATTTTGACTGTTTAATGTCACTTTTTTTCGCTCAATATCAAATATTCTTGCCATAGTAGTTGTATCAACAATGGGGTTTCCTTGGCTTACTATCACAGGTTCCCCTCGCCTTAATTCCGACGTATTGAAACATGAATATTCATGAGTTTCTCCCTCAGATTTATGTAGTTTAAGATGAGAGATAGCTTTTCCAGTTTTAACTCTACCTGGGGGGGAGAATTTCCAAAGAAAAGCAAAATCTTGACGATTTTTTAGGCGTTCTAATCTAACTAAAGATAGAAAATGAGTTAAATAATGAAATGGTTTCGATGAATTGATGTTTTCGTCATTGAAAATGTCTAACAGAAAATGACAACTTTCTTGCTGAAAACATCTCGCGCACTTTGTTGAGTTTAGGTCTGGAGGGATGTATCCCTCATATTGGACAAGATAACAATAATTCCGAGCCATATGGATTTTTTGTATTAAATTTAGATCAAGGATTGTTTGACGGAAGGAGGGGGCACCAATACCAGAATATATAACATAAGATTTAGAAACTGCTTTTGGTGTTGGGCTAAGTCCATGCATATAAATCACAGTCTGCATTAAATCAGAATACCAAGTATTCCTCTCCTTAGAAGGGACTTTTCTGCTAGTTTTTAATTCATACAGCTCCTTAGGGGACCAGTAATCAATCCTTCCCAGAATTCCATATAAAGGAGATAAAAATGCCATTTCTGGAACTAAATCTTCATTTTGAAGTGTAGGAGCTGAATGAGCTAATCCTCTCAAAACTGGTTTAATTTCATTTGTTAATTCTTCTAGATTGGCTGAAAGATGGGACAATGTGAAAGAAAATTTCTCAATGCTGTTTTCCAAAGATTTTGATACTGATAAATCTTGTGATACAATGTTTGAGAAAGCTTCATGAATGATTGATCCCCGAACCATTGGTAATGAGATTCTAGATTCACCCATTATATAATCAATAAAAGCTCTACGAGCACAATCACTTGCACTGGCAATTCCTCGTGAATTGATGAGGATATCAGGATTGAGAATGATGAGAGTATCTGGAGTGGTTTCAATTTCATTCTCATCAACATGGAAAGAACTTATAATTCGAATAGGTGTTAAGTATCCAGCCTTAGAAAATGGAAAGTAAACCCAAGGTTTATTGAGATTTAATTTTATCTTTTTTTGCCCTTTAGGATGATAAAAAATTAATGAACCTTCATCACGGGTTAGAAGGAGACCATTTATTACTTTCATATGATTTTCCCATGTTAGATACTCATCATAAATGATTCTGTATTACGAAGTTATTACGCTATTTCAAATAGTTAATTTCTTACGGAATTATAAACTAAATAGTTTTTTTCTTATTGAATACTGTGGAATACAAATGAAAGGATTAACTCATGTATTTTTTGGCATAGGATTTGTGAGTGTTCTACTATCTTTCACCAAAGTACCTCTTCTCTTTTGGGGAATCGGAACTTTAATCATTGCACCTTTTTTTTCACGAGTTCCCGATTATGATCAGAAGATCGCAAAAGTGACTTTCAATCGAGTTGTCCCTCATCGTGGGAAAGCAACCCATAACCTTCTTTATGGACTTCCTTTATTTTCTGTACCTTATATAATTGAAATTCCTATCTTAGGGGTTTTATTGACAACAATTATAGTTTCTATTTTTGGTGCTTTATTTTCGCATACTTTTGTAGATGCTTTTAACTTTGGAGGTGTATGGTGTGGAATCTTCAAAATCAAGGGTTTTCTTGAATGGGATTCATTTTGGGGTAACTTTAGTTTCAAACTTATTGGTTTTTTTTTATTCCTATTATCGATAGGTAGTTCAATCTTTAATTATTATTAGGGATCTCCTGAAATTTAAACGGAATCAATATATAGTCTATTTTAGTGTTAATATGTAAAAATCAGCTCAAAAAGCTAAATAAAAGTAGTACCAAGTAACTCCTATCTGATCATTCTAGATAGAAGTAAGGCTACTTCTTATGATTCATTATGTAAGTGAATATTTATGGTGAATAAGAGGTTTTTAGGATTTCTACATCTTTCTATTGCTCATCATCCTCTTTGTTGGCATTTTCGAAATCATACAATTCGAATAAATAATCTCCATTTATGTTTAGGGTGCACAGGTTTCTATAGTGGTTTTATAATTGGATTTTTAATCATTCTTTTTTCGAGTATCAACCAACTCGCATGGGAATTCTTAATCTTTATCGGTTTGGTATTATATATTCCTACTATTCTTCGCTTACTGAATTTACCGTTTTTTAATTCATCTAGGAAAGATCTCAGGATATTTTTTCGACTTCTCCTAGGTTTAGGCGTTACCATTGGATTAGTTTCTATTTTTAAAGCACCAAACTACCTCTTAAGTGGAATCCAAATCCTTTTAGGAATTGGATTGTATTTCGGTATTGGAATAAAAAGAGCTCTTTCAAAAGATCTTTGGATGGAGTGTGAAGAGTGCACTTTTAGTCCTTCTCCATATTGTCCAGGCTTTATTCCGTTTAAACTTCGAGAGGAGAAAGTAAAAGAACCTGAATGAAGAAGATGATAGAAAAGTTTATTGCTTAAGTAAGTTTGAAATCATAAGGTTGAAAGAAAATGAGCAAAGTTCTCTATTTAGATGATATGTTTCTTAAGGAATTTGAAGCAGAAGTAGTATCTGTGAAAGATGGAAAATATATAGTATTAGATCAGACTTCATTTTACCCTAAATCAGGTGGTATTGCAAACGACGAAGGTACTCTTGTTAGAGGATCTGATACATTTAATGTAGTATACGTAGGAAAATTCGGTGGCCAAATATCTCACGAAGTCGATAAAGAAGGAATACAAATTGGAGATAAAGTTACTGGAACACTTGACTGGAATCGTCGGTATAAACTAATGAGATTTCATACAGCAGCTCATGTTCTAAGTGGAGCTTTTTTCAAGAATTTGGGAGCAAAAATTACCGGAAATGAGATATCGTCGTTAGATCAAGGTAGGATTGACTTCAATCTCGAGAATTTTGATCGTAAATTAATAGAAGAGCAAGTTGAAAAAAGTAATGAGATTATTCAGGCTGATTATCCAGTTGAAGTATACTACCTTCAAAGATCGGAAGTTGAAAAAGATCCTGATCTTATTAAGTTAGCAATGGGCTTACCTAAGAATATCGATGTTATCAGAATTGTTGACATAAAGAATTTTGATAGACAACCTGATGGCGGATGTCATGTCCTGTCGCTAAAAGAAATTGGCAAGATATCGATAAAGAAACTTGTTAATAAAGGGAAGAATAATAGACGTTTATACTTCACGATAGAATGAATCCCAATTTGCTAAATCTTTTTTCCTCACTATACGATGACCTTTGAGTATGCCCAATTTCATTCAAGTTTTTTATGATCAAATGGGCTAAAACCCCATAAGTAATTATCCTTTTTTTTTCTGGAATATTATGATTATAAAAACCAAACACAGATATCTGCATATCTACTCAGTTTGTATTATCCTCATCTTTATCCTTAAATGGGGTTACATGCTATTTTCTCATTCTCTCATAAAATTCGAATATTTTCTGGAAAAAATAATTCTTCTGTAAAATAAGACTGAAATTTAGGAAAATTTGTAAGTTCACAACGTTCAACCTGTCTAGCGATATTTTGTACAGCTTTTCGGGCTTCCATTGAAAGTAGGATAGTTCTCCCTCCCTTTTCTGCAGTATTACCATGAATAATAAATCTATCATCAGGTAGATTTGGTAATAAACCAATTATTTTTGCATTTTTGATGTTTAATTTGGAACCAAAGACTCCTGCGATATGAATAGCGTCTATTTGATTAATTTCGATATCTAAAAACTTGGTAAGTGTTCGAATAGCTGCCATAGTAGCTGCTTTAGCTTTTTGGATTGATTCTACATCTGCTCTTGTGAGATAAATTGGGTAATCAGAATAGGCCTTGTTAGCTGGAATGAGTGTAAGATTGCTTGTTTGTTCTTTTGATTTGGAAAATAACCTCCCTCGCTGATCTAGCTGACCATGTATCAATAATTCTGAAAGAATATCTATAATTCCAGATCCACAAATCCCTTTTGGTTGAGTAGAATTGATAATGTTATATTTATATTCGCCATTTTCAATCCAAAAATTTTCAATAGCTCCTTCAATTCCTCTCATACCACAATTAATGTGTTGTCCTTCGAAAGCACCCCCTGCTGCAACAGAAGCAGCATGTAAATTTCCATCTTTTCCTAATATTATTTCAGAGTTGGTTCCAAAATCAATTAGTAAATGCACTCCATCAGACTTGTCTAATCCAATATAAAGAATGTCAGCTATCGCGTCTGATCCAATAAAACTACCTATAAGCGGTGGCATAGTAACTATAGTCCGAGGTGGAAGGTTAAGAATACCTTCAGGGTCAACATCCTGGATTTCAGTAGTAAATTCTTCAGAAAAAGTAGGTACAAAAGGTGCTCTAGCAAGTTTATTCACAGGTAAATTTAGAAATAAATGGTGCATAACTGTATTACCTACTACAACTATTTCAGCGATATCCTTTGTTGAAACACTTATGGAAGATGTTATTCTTTTTAATAATGTTGATATTCCCCAAAAGACCTTTTCCTGTAACTGTTTTTGATTTAACGATGATTTCAAAGCAAAAGTCAATCGAGTCATAATATCCCTTCCCAAATCAATCTGAGGATTGAGAATGGAATCAGCACCTAAAATAAGACCATTATTGAGATTTATAATTGTAAGAGCAATGGAAGTTGTTCCAATATCAGCTACAGCACCCAATAACGGACCAGCTTTATTATTTAGTATATTTGGCTGAAATGGATAATTTAATCGAAAATTAGTAAATGAATCTTGAATTTTAAATGAACTATCAGTATCTTTTTTAGTATCAATTATTTCAATTTTGAAGTTAATATCCCCCTCTGGGATTATCTGACAAGCTAATCTGATATTCTCGGGAATTAAAGTATTAATCAATTTTTGTTCAATTGTTGTTATAAGAAAATCTGTTTTTGAATTTAATATTTTTATTCGACATTTTCCGCATCTACCAGTTCCTCTACAAAGTGAGTTTATAATTTCTTTATTGAATTTCTTATGAATGATGGTTAATAAATTATCTCCATTAGCAGAATATTGAAATTTACAATTAAAATTAGTGATTTCAA
>JAUUVJ010000195.1 GCA_030589605.1 Candidatus Hodarchaeota archaeon
ATCAGGGAGAAGGACTCGAGGGCCGAAAACAGGATGAGGTAACCAATTTTCAATTTTACGATGTTCTCCTAATTCGAGGAGTTTTTTTGAATGTTGAACTTTAATTTTTTTGCCAGCACCTTGATATCTAATTTCTCCCAGTTCATTTTTTTTAATTTTCCCTGTTTCGGTATCAATTTTCGGGATGAGATCACCGTTTTCATCTTCCAACCGAATTTGATTTCCGTTAATATCATGTTCGCCAATAGCACCAGCATTATTAATCAGAAAAACCAATTTACCATTTAAACCCAAGCCTAAATCTTGGAACATTTCTAATTTTAATAGTGCTTGATGACATTGCTCTCGAGCCATGAAGTCAGTTGCAGCATAACTACGAACTCGGGTTCCAGGTTTTTGAGCAGCGATAGCAGAAGTGATAATCGATTCGACAGCACTATCAAAGGCAACTGCAATAATAGGATCTACTATTCTTGAAACGGGATGCATATAATCAAAACGTTTCATCGAGAGCACAATCGTTTTGAGGTACCGAGGTTCATTATTATTTCCCCAATCTGGATTTAATTCAGAGAACAAGAAAATAAACCGGCCGTTTGTTGTACCACTCTTGTGATACCGAGTACAAAGTAGAGAACCAACTTCTTTTCCTTCATCCTCTCTTACAGGTATTTTTACTGTATATCCATTTATTTTTTTCAGTTTATAGATTATATTATTACAATCTATATTCATTGCTAAAACAACGGGATGATTACCTTCTGAGTCAACCTCACGAGATTTCATGAGACCTGGCCATTCAGGACTTTCAGAGTTTAAACCTTGAGATTTTGCAAATGAACCTGCCTCTAAACCTATGAGTTGAACTTTTTCGATTTTACTTGTTTCAGGATTCCTTATTAGCTTCCCTATACATGCGTCATCTTGTTGTAATTCAGGGCCAACAGTCAATGTTGTTTTCCCTGTTCCAGATAATCCTAATAAGACTCGATCAGAAGTCATACCCGCATGATAGGAAATAAAACCATCGGATTCTGCCTTGTTCCAGACCATAGTTAAATTTGGTTTCTTATAGGCTCCACCAAAATAATCTACTCGGAGATTTAATACTCTCCTTCTATTTTGGTCTATTTCAGTTAAATCGTACAAAGTAATGGGTTCATTTGGATCAAAATTCGGCCAAAATTCACGAATCTCATTTACATACTTTAATGGTAATCGTTCTTGGACAACAAAATTCCAACAATCGATATTTTGGTGGTTGTTTGGAGGAAACACCATCAATTTACCAAACCAACCAATATACGCAGAATGAGGGTTTTTAACACTGATAGTAACCCGTAGCCCTACTTCGTAGCCATGTTCTCCTTGGATTGCATCTTGTATTATCACGGGAACTTTTTCTTCTTTGAGATATCTAAGGACTACTTCATAGAGTTTTTTCCCTCTGTCTCGGTCAAATGCTCTTTGGCCCGTTCCAAGTCTGTATCCAGGAGGTACCATATAATACGCTCGGTCAGGCCGCCGTCCAGCTTGAGTCGATCCAAATAAGTATTGATGATCTGTTGTAAGAACATAATATTCTTTCAAAAATTCCCGAAACCAATTGTGGTCAGGATTTGTAGTAATCACACAGTTCCTAGGAACTTGACATTCGTAACCAATATCCATTATGGCTTCTGTCACGATTTTCCAACTCTAGTACTTTCAATTGATGTTTTAAATATAAAACTGAATTAAAAAGTTGTTTAGTTTTTTAATATTGAGTTCTTTTGTTATTTACCATGTCTAATGGTGTGTTTTCGTCTTAAAAATATGATTTTTTAATTGTATTCTAGTTCTAAATTGAATTTCTTGTAAGAGAAAATAGCAGTTCATCATCTGTTTCATTCTCGAAGAGCTCTGATACTGAATTTTGACTTTATAATCTAAAATTCTTTGTTTTAATGATATTTTGTTCATTTTTCTAGCAATATATTAGACCAGTATTTGAAAGAGGGATAAAGATACAATAAAAATGCTCTAACTAACTGAATATACCCCCTGTAGGGTTTTAAGTCTTATAATAGGGAGATATCTTATCTACTAATTCAAATTTCGTTCCTCTTAAGATAAATTAAAAATAGGGGCGCACAATTATAAGATTTAACAATCAAAATTTCATTTAGCAATAATGACTTTTTCATATAGGTCGATTAGAGGAGTACGAAGGAGAATTCGCCCAATTGCCTTAAAAGCATCAGAGATATTCTGACCATTTAATGCAGAGGTACTGAAATACGATATTTCAGCTAGAAGAAATTCATGCTTTAGCTTCTTTATACAGTCTCTAATGATTCGTTTCTCAATTTGATCGGGTAAATCATTTTTATTTCCTAGAATCAATAGAGGAATTTCATATCCAATATTTTTGAAGACTTCCTGTTTCCAAGAAAACAAATTGAAAAGTGATTCAATCTCTGTAAGATCAAAAACCATAATAATAGCGTGAGAACCTTTATAAAACGAAGATCTAACAAATTCAAACCGTGGTTGACCTGCAAGATCCCAAATTTGATATTTTATCTCTTTTCCATCTATGTTTTGTGTATAAACCTTGATTTCGGCTCCAATTGTTAATTGATAACCAGCTTGAAACTTTTTCCCCAGAAATCTATCTGTGATCGCTGTTTTACCGACCCCTCCGTCACCAACAATACATATTTTAAAAAGAGACTCTTGATTTGACTCAAAACTTTTCAAACATATACCCTCATGTTACATGTTTTAATGTAAGTACAATTAAAGCGTTACTGGATAGAATATGCGTATATTTTATTCTCTTCTTAGTTTCATTAAATACCTGTAATTTTCTTTTTCTGTCCAATTTATTAAAAAATTGACAATAAAAGGACACCAATTGAATGAATGTTAAGTTTAGAGATTAAAAAACCGAAGATCACAGAAAAAGGCTTAATTTATCAGAATTTTGATTGAGTTGATGATTTAATTAAAGTGGGGAAATGATTAACATCTATTTACTTCATTACCAATTCCTTTCTGAAAAATGATTTGAATAGAGATTTATGGATCTTCGTTTTATTAAATCGATCTACTTTCTTGGAAATCCTCAATTGCGTCAAGTAAAACTTTTTTTACCCGTTTTGGGATGTCGGGGGTAATAATACGATATATTAATCTTTCATCTTCCATGTGTTCGACTTTAATCATCTTAATCACTTAGTTTTTTGTCATATTTTCTATCTACATATTGATTGTATATTATACCTTATATAATTAAAAAAAGTGTTCTTAGTGGTGGATACGATCAATGTAGGTTGTCTAAAAATCATAGTTTCTCAATATAATCTGTGAGAGAGTGGAGATTGCATGTATAAAGGTAATTATTTTTAAACTAAGACTAAATTTGTGATAAATTCAATAAATACCTTTAGAATGTTCATGATAGAATCAATTAATCTACTTAAATAAAGTATTTGACCAATAATCACAGAATAAGTTCTATTTTGATTAATTTAAAGAAAGATTTCCATCCTCATTTCATTATTAAATTTTTATAGAACACTTTTCACTGAATTTTTAATTAGATTTTTTTCGACTAATTACTAAGTACTCTTACCATTAAAGTTTCTTAAATCAATAATTATATTCAAAGTTCCTTTCAATGGGGTTACAAAGTGAAAAGCAACGGATCGTGTTTGATAAAGCTAGTGTGCACATATTGTAAACAGGAATGTGATTCTAATGAGCTACATACTACATGTGGTTCATGTGGTAAGGTTCTTTTTCCGATATATGATCTAGAAAAAGCAAAAGAGTTTATCTCTAAAGATTCTATAGAAAAGCGCAAAGTGTTCAATATTTGGCGATTACATGAAATAATGCCAGTATATAAATCGATATATCGCATAAGTCTTGGAGAAGGGTGGACACCAATAGTAAGACTCTCAAATCTTGGTAAGGATCTAGGAATGAAGAATCTCTTTATTAAGGACGAAGGCCAGAATCCCACTGGTACTTTCAAAAGTAGAGGGATATGTGCAGCAGTTTCAAAAGGATTAGAATTAGGTGTTAAAGAATTTGTTATTCCTAGTGCAGGAAATGCAGGAGCAGCATTATCTGCCTATACTGCACACGCAAGTGTTACTGCTCACGTTTTTGTACAACAAGATACACCTTCATTCATTCGTAAAGAAATCGAGGTTATGAATGGGAATCTAATTCTTGTTGAGGGATTAATTAATGATGCTGGAAAGCAAGCTAAAATCGCACAGGAAAAGTATGGATATTTCGATGTCTCCACACTAAAAGAACCTTACAGAGTTGAGGGAAAAAAAACTATGGGTCTTGAGCTAGCTGAACATTTCAATTGGACTTTACCAGATGTCATAATCTATCCGACAGGAGGGGGAACAGGGATTGTAGGAATGTGGAAAGCTTTTGAGGAACTTGAAACTCTCGGATTAATCGATGGACAACGTCCTCGTATGGTATCTGTTCAATCTTCAGGTTGTGCTCCAATAGTTCAAGCTTTTAAGGAAGGTAAAAAACATGCTGAAGTTTGGAATAATTCAAAAACCTTTGCAGCTGGATTACGAGTTCCAGTTGCAATTGGAGATTATTTAATCTTGCAATCTATTCGTGAATCAAATGGAACTGCAGTAATGGTAGATGACATTGATATTAAGAATTCTATGCTTAAACTTGCCAAAAAGGAAGGAATTATGCTTTCACCAGAAGCAGCTGCAACTATTACTGCAGTCGAAAAACTTATTGAGTCTAGTTTTATAAACCCTGATGATAAAGTACTCTTATTCGGAACAGGATCAGGTCTTACAACACCAAATGAATGGAGAGATTAATAAATATGAAATTTGATGATTTACATCACGAGGAAGGGCCAAGTATAGTTACTGATTTACCTGGTCCAAAATCGAAAGGAATATTGAAACGACAATTAGAAATAGAAGGAAGTGCTCTCTCTTATCCTAAAAGTATCCCAGTAGTCATGGAAGAAGGTAAAGGAGCCACAATCAAAGATATTGATGGCAATATATTTATTGATTTTTTCGGTGGAGCAGGAGTATTAGCTGTTGGTCATTGTAATCCTGTAATTATAGAAGCAGTAAGAGAACAACAGGATAAAATTACACATACACTTGATTTTCCAACAGAAATTCGACTCACATTGATAGAAAAAATTCGAGAAATCATGCCTGGTAAGTTGAAGAACAATGTAAAGATTCAATTTGGAGGCCCAACTGGATCTGATGCGGTAGAAAGTGCAATCAAACTAGCAAAATATTATACAAATCGACATTCATTAATTGCATTTGAGGGAGGATACCATGGTCAGACTGCGGGTGCTATGACACTAACATCAGGGAGTTTTTATAAAGAAAAATATCTCCCAATGATTCCAGAGGTACATTTTGTGCCGTATGCATACTGTTATAGATGTCCTTTCCATAAGAATCGAGATACGTGCGATCTTGAATGCGCAGCGTTTTATGAGCACATTTTAGATGATCCTCATTCAGGTGTTGTCAAACCAGCCGCTAGCATCATCGAACCTATTCAAGGTGAGGGAGGATCAATAGTTCCTCCAAAAAACTATCTCAAAAACATTGAAAATATCAGTAGAGAATATGAAGTTCCAATTATTTTTGATGAAATTCAATCAGGCTTTTGCAGAACAGGAAAAATGTTTTCTTTTGAACATTCAGGGGCAATTCCAGATATTATCACATTGTCAAAAGCACTTGGAGGAGGATTTCCTTTATCTGCAATTGCTTATCATGAGGACTTAGACGTTTGGAAGAAAGCATCTCATATTGGCACATTTAGAGGTAATGTTACTGCAATGGCAGCTGCATCTGCATCTATAGATTTCATGTTAGAAAACAATTTAGCTGAACATGCAAAAATGATTGGATCAAAGATGCTTAAAAGATTCGAGAAAATCGAAAAAGATTCAGATATCATAGGGGAAGTAAGAGGGAAGGGATTAATGTTAGGTATTGAAATTGTAGAAAATAAAGAAACCAAGAAACCCTCTAGTAAACTTGCTTCAGCAATAAGGACTGAAAGTTTCAAACGGGGAGTGTTGATTGAGATTGGTGGGCATTATGATAACGTAGCTCGATTCTTACCACCTTTAGTAATTACGAAAGAGTTAGCTGAAGCTGGTACAACAGTTATAGAAGAGGTTATTGCCAATTTACAACAATGAAAAGGATCAAGAATAAAAAGAGAAAGCATCTTAGTGTTAAGAACTTAATTCTTTCCCTAAATTGTATGCTTTAGTCATTAAATCTGTATTTTTTTCTATTTCTCCTATAGCTGAAGCGCTTCCATGAATGATCCCTGCTATTTCAGCACCAATATATTTGAAAGTATCTTTGAAAGAGTTTATGGCATTAATAGCTCCTGATGAAACTTGATCTACATCTCCATAAGTTAGAATTATTCCAATACGCTTATCTTTCATCAATTGTTTGTTTGGTTCAACTAGGCCATACAACCTATCAATGAATAATTTTGTTTGAGCACTCATATTGAACCAGTAGATTGGACTGCTGATAACAACTGAATTAGCTGTTCGAATAGCTGGATAGATTTGTTGCATATCATCATCAATGATACATTCTTTTTTGGGTTTCTTAATGCATGCATTACAGGCATTACATGGGTTAATGTTCATTTTTTGAATAAAAAATTCCTCTATCTCTGCTCCATTGTCTTTTGCGCCTTTTGCTAGAGAATCAGCAAGTACACAACTATTTCCGCTTTTACGTGGACTCCCTTTAATGATAACTAACTTTTTACTCGACATCTTTTATCAATTAATGAATAAAAAAATGTGATTTTTAAATAATATTGATCTGGCAATAAGATCTCTAGGAAAAAAAGGATCAAATCGAAGAGATGAACCGAATTCATTACCAAAAAGCTTCTATTATATCTCCTATCCGCGAATATGTAGTTTCAAGGTCATCTTTGTCAACAAAAATTACGATTGCATATGGAAAAATATTGAACATCACACAATAAAAATGTTGAGACAAAGCTATTTCAAATCCATCAACATGGAATGAAGTTCGGATAGACAGTTCTAAAAGGGTCTTGATAGCAGCTGAAACTTCTTCACTAAAAGCACTGAATCGTTCAGAAGAAAGATGGGTATATATTTTACTCATTTCTGGTCTAGAAAATATCAGCATATTTTCAAAAATACGATCTTCATAACTGCTTATTAAATCTAATAGCTTGCTTAGTTTCGCTGCATCAATATGGATTAAAGAGGAATAAGCTTCAGAACATTCCTCTGAAAAATCATACGACTCATCATCTAAAATAAAGTCAGGTTCAGTTAGTCTCTCTAATAGTTCTCGATATTTTGTTTCAAATTTAAC
>JAUUVJ010000121.1 GCA_030589605.1 Candidatus Hodarchaeota archaeon
AAAATGACAAAGAGAACAAATATCCAACGTGTCAAAGCGATGTTCGAGATGATCCGCACAAAAGGTCAAGTATTCAAAACTGATTTTGAAAAAATAGGGCTGAATAATAAGACCACGGATGACTGGATGGTGTTGATCCGATACATCCAAAGTGAGAAACGAATTCGAGAAATTAAGACAGGACGATATACTTTGTACGAATTCGAGAAAGAATGACTGGGGAGAGTGAGTATAGAAGGTACTAAAATTAGATTGTACCTCCAGGGTGGCGAATAGGATTGGTCGTTGGGGAATTAAAGATTAGATAATAGGTATGGGAATGAAAACGATCCTGAATAAAATAATTGGAAGTAGAGGAGTTTAATTCAATCAGATCCAAGATGTACATCAGTAGCTTAGTTTTGTCTTGAGCAGAAAATTGATTAAACCAATGATTGGTAGTAAAGGAGAGAACATTGTAATTCAAGTCAACAGACTCAAATAAGTTGACAGAAAGGAAAATCAGCTGGAGGATAGAATCTAAAGAAGGAGTATCTGAAAAATAAGTAAATTTACTCATGTTTGACCCCTCAATACATTGAGTTGTTCACTCAATAGATACCCCTCGCGAAAAAGTGAGAACAGAAAAGACTCTATCTTATTATAGGGGTTATCAGGATACGGAGGCTCCGCTATGAGTAACAACATGCAAATCATCTAGATCATATCTGAATTTCAAGGTTTTTAAAATGCGAAGTTGGCAAAAACAGACACATTTTGCCATTTCATGTCCGTTTTTGTAGGGTAAAGGAGGGGTAGGATCTAGGAAATTGTATTCATTCTAAGGAATAATTAGAGAAGAGAATCCAAAGAGCACAAAAGAGGAAGGAAAAAGCTACAAGAGCAGAGATATGACATTAAAATTTCAAAAAGAAGTGAAAAAAGCAGATATAAAGCCAGTATCAATAAATGGTAAATATAAGGGAACAAACAATAACTACGAAAGATAGAGTAAGGAGAAATAAATGGGGTCATTTTAAAAACAGAATTACATAGGATGATAAATAGGGATGTGGGTATCATTATTCATTCAGATAAAACCCTCCTCGATATACGAGAAAAACAGGCTGATTATCAAATTGAACCGTTTGTACTGGATTTTCTGGAAATATGGACACTTATACATGAACAAATCAAGCATCAGACGTTAGATACGGCACTGGAGTTTCGCAGAAGTATATGGGAGAGTCATACCTATCCATTATATAAAAAGTATAAAAAGAAAGGGGTGCTAGAATATAACAAAGAATGGGGAAGAGAATTCGCTTCAATCATTCTTGTTTGGGGGACAAGAGGTAGTATTTTATTCCCAAGTGATATACTAATTTATGAAATCTATTGTTATAAGGATAAACTGTTTGAAGAATATCTTCAACGTCTCTTTTCAAAGCAAGTCAGAGGAAATAGGTTATCTTTACTTGAATATTTGATTCCTAAAATAATTAATTATATGGTTCCCCTTGAAGACATTGATATTACAATTTTAAAAGCAAATCAATGGGCAACTAAACAATTACGTAATAATTATCTTCCTCCTACCAATAAAATGCTCTTTTCACAAATGAAAGTATCTCAAAAAACAATAGAGCGTAGGATGAAAGGTTTAAAGTTAATACAGGTGTTTCAGAATACATATTTCCTGGATATGGCCCAATTGGGTTATGAAACATATTTAGTAATCCATCATGAGAAATTTCCAAAGCAGTTAATTCAATACTTACATATCTCGGTTGAAATGCCTGTCGGTAAATTTAGTCTTGTCTATATTCCTATCAAGAACCCAACAGTATTCTCGAAACTGAATGAAATTCTTAATCCTATATCAATTATTCAAATGGCAGAACACTCACATACTTGGAATCTAAACCAAATTACTAGTGGAGCAGACAGATGGAAAGGTAATATCCCCGTGATTAATCCATCTAATAGGATAATATTCCCGAGCCCCGATGCGAACTTCAATTTAAAACCTGGGATTGAACAATTCCGAAGAATAAATAATACTGATGCTAAAATTCTTGACTTTCTAAATCTGAAAGGAAATTTTAATAGCATTACTGAGTTCAGTAAAGCGATAGGAGTATCCCGAGGAGAATTATCAAAACGATTAGAGGAGTACAAGAATCATAAGATCATCAATCGAACCATGAATTACTACAATATTGGCTTAACGACTCTATGGGTATATATTTCAGATAAAAATCAAAATCACCATTGGCTTCCCCAAATCTCTCAATTACCCATGTCTTATCTATATTCAACAGAGGAAACAAGTCCATTTTCATATTTTGGTTATGTAAAAATGTCTCCACAATGGATCAACCAGTTTATTAGACAAATGGATCGGTTAAAAGAAGAATCTGAAATAATCTATTATTTTAAACCTGTTAGTGCAGTTGATTACTTTAAAAATAGAGGTGTATCTTTAGCAGACACCTATCTGATGGAGGACAGGGAGTTATGACGACTACTCAGCTATTAACTGAACTAAAGAAAAAACAGGCTGATTATCAAATCGAACCATTTGTGGTAGATTTCCTAGAGTTCTGGTCTTTTATTCACGATGAAGCTCCCAAACATACCCTCGAAACAGCACTCGATTTCTTGCACAGTATCTGGGACAGTCACACAGTTCCCTTTTATCAGAAATATCAACAAAAAGGAGAAGTGGAACTTCATGAGGATTGGGTCTACCACTCTTTTCTTCTTGTTTGGGGGACAAGAGGGAGTATTTTATTCCCTAAAGATATAGTGCTTTATGAAATCTATTGTTATAAAAAAAAGCTGTTTGAAGAATATCTTCAACGTCTCTTTTCAAAGCAAATAAGAGGAAAAAGATTATCTTTACTTGAATATTTGATTCCTAAAATAATTAATTATATGGTTCCCCTTGAAGATATTGATATAACTATTTTAAAAGTAAATCAATGGGCAACTAAACAATTACGTCATAATTATCTTCCTCCTACCAATAAAATGCTCTTTTCACAAATGAAAGTATCTCAAAAAACGTTAGAACGTAGGATGAAAGGTTTAAAGTTAATAGAGATGCTACAGAATAAACATTATCTTGATATGGCCCTATTGGGTTATGAAACATATTTAGTAATCCATCATGAGAAATTTCCGAAACAGTTTATTCAATACTTACATATCTCGGTTGAAATGCCTGTCGGTAAATTTAGCCTAGTCTATATTCCCATCAAGAACCCAACAGTCCTCTCGAAACTGAATGAAATTCTTAATCCTATATCAATTATTCAAATGGCAGAACACTCACTAACTTGGAATCTAAACCAAATTACTAGTGGAATCGAACGATGGATAGGTAATATCCCCGTGATTAATCCATCTAATAGGATTATTTCTACAACTTCTGATTTTAAATTCAATTTACTCCCTGTTATTGAACAATTTCGAAGTTTAACTGACACTGACATTAAAATTCTTGACTTTCTAAATCTGAAAGGAAATTTTAGTAGCATCACTGAGTTCAGTAAAGTTATTGGAGTATCACGAGGCGAATTATCCAAAAGATTAGCTGAATATCGGACTGAAAAACTGATGTCTCGAAATGTTTTGTTTTTCAATCTAGGTTTAACCACTCTCTGGCTTTATATTTCGGATACAAATCAAAATCACCATTGGCTACCCCAAATCTCTCAATTACCATTGTCTTATCTGTATTTGTCAGAGGAAACAAGTCCATTTTCATATTTTGGTAATGTAAAAATGTCTCCACAATGGATCAACCAGTTTATTAGACAAATGGATCGGTTAAAAGAAGAATCTGAAATAATCTATTACTTTAAACCTGTCAGTGCAGTTGATTACTTTAAAAATGGAGGTGTATCTCTTGCAGACACCTATCCGATGGAGGACAGGGAAGCATGACAGCCAATCAACTCTTAACCGAACTGAAGGGAAATCTAGAAAAATTCCACATTGAACCGTTTGTGCTAGATTTTCTATGTTCAATTATATGTAACGCCATTATAAAGTAAGATATTACATAGAAATTAATCTTATGCCTAATAATTCTTTAAAACTCATAATGATCCGACGAAAAGTAAATAATGCGATTATGGCAAGTCAAATAATTTTAACTAGCATTAAAATGAATAAAAAGAAGAATGGAGATAAAATAAGTTAGTTATATGTTTCCTTCAACGATATTGAGTAAATAAAATGACCGATAGGGGTGAATAGTTCGTAGTAGCATTTTATTCCAAATTCTCTCCTAATTCGATCTATTTTTCGGGATCCTGCTAATACTTATATGCGAACTGAGGTGGATAGACCTAAAACACAGACTAATACGTCTCTCTAAGAGAAATCGACGCTCTTGCATAATCAACAGGAGTATAGATTTTATAATAGAATTTAATATTAAAATCCTTCTTAATTCTGTCAACTTTTCGTGCAAATAATTTAATCCAATGATTTGGCATCTTTAAAGCGCCAAAGTGATAATATGGTCGTTGCTCTTGCTGAGAATAAATATCTGCCTTAGGAAAGGAAAGAAAATGTTGGATCCAAGGAATATCATGTGTTTCAGTTGAAATAAAGAAAAAAACTGTTAAATCCAGTCCGATATTGAAGAAATTATGTCTTTTTAAAAGAAGCTTTTCTTTCTCATATTCATCCAGGCGTCTTGCGATTTCATGCTGAGCAACTTTGATTGTCTCACTGAAATTTTTTATACTCTGAAAGCTTCCTTTCAAAGACAGAAACTCAAGGATTTTGAGATCCGCAGGAGTGAGAGTTCGGTATGGTTTGAAAGTCGGTTCAAGGGAATGTTGAAAATCAGGACTAGCTGAAATAATCTGAATTGTAGGATCTGCATGGAGAAACGAAGGAGTAGTTTGCCATTGGTCTTCTCCTATACTGAGTCCTGTTAGATTCCACGAACAAGTACGTAAACTCATAGGTTGAAAAATCGTTCCAGACATTATATCTTGTAATTGCAATGCTACGTCAGTTTTTTTATACGGAATCTGCATTATACTAAAAATACCGACTGAGAGGTTTGTGGATAATAGAAGATATTTTTTATATTCCTCTGGAAAAGGATTTTGATGAATGCAGAGACTTGTTTCATATCCTAAACGCCCTAGATCTAAAATGAAACGAGATTGAACTAATTGCATTAAGCGAATAACTTTCATCCGTCGTTGAAGTGTCCGAAGAGATGTATCAAGTTCTTCTGCATATTCTTGCTGAATTAAGTTTAGTTTCTTCAAAGGAGAAATCTGTTTAGATACTCCCTGAAAAGCTTTTAGTAACGAAATAGTAACTTCGTCAAGAGGAATAGTAAAGTTAGTTAATATTGGAAAAATGAGATCAAATAAGCTTTCTTGATTCGCTTGGAACTCTTTGTTTAGAATGCTATTGATAAACGTATTTATCAATTCTTTTTGATGATAACAGATTTCGTAAGTAATTAGGTTTAATGGGAAAAGGATAGCACCCCGTTTTCCCCAATTAATAACTATAGAAGCATACTCTTTTAGCCATGCTTTGTTTAAAGACAGGTTTTTTTCCTTTTCGTATTTTCTGAAAAAGGGAAGGATATGAGACTCTAATAATGAGGTTGAAAATTGTAATGCATCAGCTAAATCATAGTTCACGGCTTCTTTATGAATGAAAGACCAGATATCGAGAAAATCAAGAATAATTTCCTCTGCATTATATACACTGGATTTTTGTCGGAGGTTTTCCAACCTTGTGGTAATCTGAGGAGAAGAAACCATTATGCTATACATGAGAACTACCAATACATTTAAACCTATCGGATTAAGCAGAATGGGGTCGTTTGAAGGATAACATCTAGAGAAATTATCCGGATATACACAAATTTAAATTGCGACTCAATTGAAATAGGATGAATACAAAATGGAAAGAAAAATTAGAGAACGAATAAATACATTAGATGCTAAAACATTGCTGATAAAACTCCTACCTTTGTTATTTCTCATCACCCTTATTTTAATTACTTCATCTATGACTGGTGCGGTAACTGGTGGTCCTATGAGACCAGATTTTGAATAAAGGGTTGTACAAGAGTAGTAAGAAGCAAAATTAAAGCTCATATTGTGAAATACAGATGTATAATCTCGTAACTTAAATAATTAATACTTGTACAAATGCAAAATAACAAGAAATTATTGATTATAGGAGTCGAGATGGTAAAGAAGAAGACCAAATATACTAATAATCTAAATTAGGGCAAATTCTAATGGAAAGAGCCCTCCTTTTTTTATTCTCATAATAGCGAAACTTATCTTCAGAAAGTATTTGTTTTATTCCTAAAAATCTTAATATTCAGTAATTTATATTATAATCATAGATTTAATAAGTTACATGATCGAAAAAAAAAGATTCCTAAGGATTAAAATGACAACAAATAATCTGGTAGAACAGAAAGTCCTACAGGTATTGGCCCAAATACAACCAGCCAGTATAAAAGAAATATGTAATAAAACACAGATGTCTAAAACGACAGTTTATGATTCTTTAACACGATTAGAACATAAAAAATTAATAATAAAGAGATTTGAAGACCAAAAAAAGATAGGTAGACGTAGTGCAATATATGAACTTCTACTAGGCAAAGTAACAAGTGAAAAACAAATACCAAGAGAAAGTGTAGAGGAACCAGTGAAAACAAGCAGAAAGATAGCAAAAAGAACTGAAGGAAAACAACTTAAGAAACAACAAGTGTTATCCTTTATACAACAGAATCCAGGGACAACGAGAGAGGAGATAGTTAAAGAATTAAATTTTCCGTCATCAACAGTGTCAAAATATATAGATGAGTTGAATATTAACAGTCAGGTTTTCAGAAAAGAAGTGCAAGGGGGAAAAGGATCACATTTACTAACTTATTATTCAACTGAAGAAGGAATGATCCATCTCGAGTCAATTTTACAAAATCAACTAAAAGAACGAACTCAATTAATCTTGGATTTTTTAAGAGATAGAGGAGAGGAAGGAGCATGTTTAAGGTCCATTACTGTAATCACAGGGTTAAAAAAGCGAAATACTCAAAATCATTTAGAATTGCTTGAGATTAATCACCAAGTTGATTGTATTTCTGTTGGAGAGGATATACATTATTATTATTTACCTGAATTTACAAATATTGCCGAAGAAAGAAATATAAATGAAACAATTACTTTTTTAGAAAAATTTAAGGAAAGAGGAGCTTCCTTACAAAAAATTTGTTCAAATGTGAGTTATGAGTCAGTCCTAGTTCCGTATTACATTTTAAAGTTGCAGGAAGAAGGTGCTATAGTTCAGATAGTGAGAAATGAAAAGACGAAAACGGTACTTACCAGATATAAAGACCGAGCTTTAGCTGCAATAACAGTACAAGAAAAATTAATGGAAAATAAGAATTTTCGAGAACAAACATGTCCGATTTGTCACCAAGATGGATTTCTGAACATCTACTGTGCCGAATTCTACTGCGAAAAGTGTAAAAAAACCAGCATTATAGGGTTAATCTATAAAAAAGAGCAGAAAAAAGTAAAATTAAATAAATCCAAATCTAGTGCTATAGAAAATGCTTTTCGAATAAGAATTTATGAATTTATTATACGAAATCCTGGTTTATTTTTGATTACCATTGCAGATCACTTTGATACAGCGCCATCAACACTCTCACAACATTTATTGATACTAGAACAAGAGAATTTTGTTAGATCATTTCGATTTTTAGGAAAAAAGATTTTCTATCCCTATGTATTAAGTTCTGAAGATATTGAACGTATATATGTTTCTTTACAACATCCAAAAGCTAGAGCGATATTACGCTTTATTTTTGATCATCCAGCATCAAAACCAACTCAAATAATTAAAAATTTTGAATCGAAAATGCATAAATCTACAGTTTATGACCACATAAATAAACTAATGGAAGCTGGTTTAATTCAAAATCAGGAGAAAGGAAGTAATCAGCAGATATTTGTAACTGAAATAGCAATCATATTAAAAGATGGCCCTCTGGTAAAATTTACAGATTCTTTTGTTGAGTTCTTGACAATTAAAATGCAACAACAGCAAATTGAATTGAAAATCTTAATCCGCACTAAAAAGCATTTTATGATAGAATTAAAACACCCTCTTCGTTCTGAATTTATTTTGAACTTACAGATAGATGATTCCTTTCTTAACGAAATTCGAGAGACAAAGAAAGTAAGCAGGGTAGATCAGATAGGGAGAAGTGGAAGGACTAAACTTGTGCTCACTAAATATAAAGACCAAGCTTTAGCTGCAATAACAGAACAAAGAAAATTAATGGAAAATAAGAATTTTCGAGAACAAGCATGTCCTATTTGTCACCAAGATGGATTCCTAAATATCTACTGTGCCGAATTCTATTGTGAGAAGTGCAAAAAAACAAGTGTTATAGGGTTAATCTATAAAAAAGAGCAGGAAAAAGTTAAGTCCAAATTAAGTACCATAGAAAATGCCTTTCGAATAAAACTATATGAATTTATTATACGAAATCCTGGCTTATCTTTATCTGTTATCGCAGAGCATTTTAATAGACCACAAACTACTTTAACTTGGCATCTCCAAATGCTAGAACGTGAAAATTTTATTAGATCATGTCGGCTTTTAGGTAAAAGGATTTTTTATGCTTACGTATTAAGTTCTGAAGAGTACGAACGTATATATGTTTCTTTACAGCATCCAAAAGCTAGAGCGATATTACGCTTTATTCTCGATAATCCAACTTCAAATCAAACTCAATTGATTCAATACATTAAACCAAAAATAACCAAAGATACAGCTCATTTCCATATAAAAAAGCTATTGAAAGCTGGTCTTATCCGAAGTCAGAAGAAGGGAAGAAATCAGGAAATGTTTGCAAGTGAATTAGCAATACAATTGAGAGAGGGGCCTTTGGTTGACTTTTCAGATTCTTTTGTTGAGTTCTTGACAATCAAAATGCAACAACTCCAAATTAAACTAAAAATTCTCATTCATACTACCAATCAGTTGAAGATAGAATTTAAACGTCCCTTTCATTCGAAGCTCATCTTGAACTTAGAGATAGATGAATCGTTTTTAAATGAAATTCGAAATTAACCCAATATAAGTTGGTAAATAATACCTAAAATAAAACTAAGTGGACTCAATAGAATGCTAGTCCCAATTGCATATTTTATAGACTGTTTACTTGCAACATTGCTAATTTCCTTAGAGATATCTTCATAAAAAGTTGGATGATTCCCTTTATTACATTTTCCACAAGTATATGACGGAATATATTGAAATTCTTCTTTACCAATGGAAACAGGATGACTTGCATTAGGTATTTTTCTTTCAGATCCACAAAATCTGCATTTCGCTATTACAGGGACTGTTATTTCTCTGCTTTCTTTTTTTTCAGTCATTTTGAGTCGCTTACTATTCTACATAAGCGCAATAAAAGAGTTACCAAATCGGAAGCAAAATATTCCCAAAAATCCCACTCAAGAGATCAATATTTTATTTCTTTTCAAAAATATCAGTTGTCATTATGAGATTGTAATGGTGTCCAATTGTATATCAAAGCAGTATTTAACAATATAACTCCTTGTGAAATTGTACAAAAAACACAAATAGATTTAATGATAAACAACTCAATAAAGACCAAATTCACTACTGCTAAACACATTAAACTAAGTTGAATTAAGAGTAAAAAATACCAAATTTTGATTCTTTTGTCGTTTATGATCATTATTTTTTCTTGCTTGAAATGTACATACATCGGATTTGGTATATACGACAGTATTACTATTTGAACTAGTACAATTGTCATACTACTTAATCCGATAAAAGAAATTGGAATTCCAATGATAGAACTATACTCTTTGAATACTGCAATTATTTCAGGAACATTTTCTCCGCATCCACAAG
>JAUUVJ010000308.1 GCA_030589605.1 Candidatus Hodarchaeota archaeon
ACACGGATGGAATATGTGCCATAGGGGGGTATTAAAGATTCATCAAATCCTAGTTCAATCAATTTTGATAAGACTTGTTTTTCAGCCAGTTTTTTTTCATCCAAAAGTTAAACTTCCTGTGTTTCTCACAATAAAGAATTATCTAATTGTAAATATTTAATGTCTTTCTCAAGCTGGGTTTCAGCTTCTCGAAATAGCGAATCAATTTTTTGAACCATTCCTTTGACTTCTCTTTCAATTTTTACTTTTCGTTCTGGACTCAGTTCTATCTCTTTACCTTGGTAGATCATGATAATTTCAAAATGGGTGAATAATACATAGAGAAATGTTAAGCTGATTCTGAATATAATAGAGGTTAAATATGTAGGAGGATTTCTGATGATTTCTCCCAAGAAAATGCTATCGAATAAGAATCCAATAAGAAATACTGCAATAAATGTATCGAGAAAGTATTTTCCCGCTTTATAGAATGATAATGGATTTTGATTTTTGAAATGTTTCTCTCTGATTTCAATTCCAGCTACAAAGTCAAAGATTAGAATAAGACTAAATAATAAGATGCTACCAGATAACCAGAAAGTAAGGGTTTGAATCGCATAAACAATATCTAAGGTTTGTAGAAACTTAATAAAACTCAATAATATATAATAAACTCCACCTAGAATAAAAAAGCGTACACAAATTCTGAGATAGAGTTCTTCTTGAAGTTTCATTAAGGTCATTCGGTGTTTTATCCATGATACAAAATACAGACTCATAAGTGAATGTCTCCATGCTTGGAATGCTTTTTCCAATATAAAATGTTTTACATCCAAGTAGGGAATGAGCACACAACCTAATTGTTAATGAAGAGGTACTAAATCTATCAAACGAATAGGTAAAATGCGTGATTGGGCTAAAGATCAAAGAGAATTAGACGAACTTCTTGGTTTTACTGTCTTCTGTTTTCAATGCCGATACAATTTCTTCGATTGGGAAGTGAAACAGAAAACAGTACGTTTGAAATGTCAACACTGCAATTTAATAATTTCGATTAAAAAAACCTCACTTGAAAAGAAAGCTCTGTCAAGAGATAGATTATTTGAGTCTATTATCTACACGTCTTAAAGAATCATGGATTAAGAAAACGAAAAGTAATGGAGTTCTAGCAGCATTAATTGAGCAAATCGAAGTATTCCTTTCAAAGCGATTCCAAATGACCTGAGAGAAAAATGTTTGAAATCGCTAAAACGATGGATCTAGCCTATTAATGCATAATTAAAAGGATTTTTTCAACATATTTTTGATCTCTGTTAATAAAAGATAGTAATTCTGATTTTACAGCATTTTTAATAAAAGTAAGAAGAAATAAGAAGGAATATTCTTTGTCAAAAGCGGAGAAAATTCTTATATTCTATAATGACAGGATGTACTTAGAAACAGTAGAATTACATTCAACATTCAACAATATTATCTGATAAGAAAAATTGAAGGATTGATCGTGGTCAATTTGTCTAGTAAACAAACTAGATTTCATTTTGTTCAAAAAGCATATTTGAAAAATTTTTCAAGAGAAGGTAGAGAAGGGGAAGTATATGTTCTAAATAAAGATACTCTTGTTTCAAATATTCAAGGTGTTAACAGAATTGCTATTGAAGAAGATTTTTATTATGAATCAATGGAAATTCTCTTTAATAAAGAGTTTGAGACTAATACTCCTAAAATATTTAATAAAATTATAACTAACTCAATAGACAGTTTAAATACAACTGATCGTGAAGTATTAGCAAAATTTGTTAATTACCATATATTAAGAACAAAAAATGTTCGAAAACAAATTGAAGCTGAAATCAAACTTAGTGGTAAAAAATATGTTGAAGAAGAAACTAAAAAGCTTCACGATTCAACGATACGTGTTTTTTCTGATGATTATAAACAATTAATGAAACTCCAACTAGTTCCAC
Organism: Candidatus Hodarchaeota archaeon; assembly: GCA_030589605.1. GTDB lineage: Archaea > Asgardarchaeota > Heimdallarchaeia > Hodarchaeales > Hodarchaeaceae > Hodarchaeum. Next base: position 1,944 of record JAUUVJ010000308.1, read on the forward strand.
GAGCAAAAGGAGAAAAAAGCGCCAAATTAGTGACATCCGATGTTCCAGTAGTTATCTATAATTATAGAACACCAAATGACCCTAAAAGTTATTCCTGTTACTTCAATGGATCAATAATAATACTGCCAATTGATCCAAATAAAGCTATTATGTATATTAACGACAATAAGACTATAAAAAAGAAGGATTTGGAAAAAATTCTCCGTTTGAATTATTTTCAATCTGTTATGTCAAATAAATTTATTTATTCCAGTACCAATGACTTTAAACTAATAAAATCCTATATTAAAAAGGAGAAATTACAACCTTGGACGCTTGATGATAGAAAAGACGCAATAACAAAATTTTATAACTCTTTTCCCATAAGACTAGAACTCGGGAGAGATTTATGGCAGGAATGGGGGAATAGAACATATTTTTCTATTATGGAGGAAATGAGTAAACATTGCAACGATATTTTGGATAAAATACCTAAAAGAGAGCCTTATACCTGTGTTCGTTGTGGAAAAACATCAAATATATGTATTCAAAAGAGTCAACCTGAAAAACCTGATCGCTGCATTGAATGTGGAGAACCAATAATAGAATGACATAGCTTTCATAATAGGGGCACAAAAATGTCAAAAAAAGAAATTTATCATAAAATCAATCTCGATGAATTGTCCCTCTATCTTACGAATAAACCTGATGTTATTCATTGCGAATTAGAAAAAGATTCACAGATTATAGGACTATTAATTCTTTATTTCAATGATAAAATATACTTGAGTGGTATAAATATCTATGAAGAGCATCAAAATAAAGGATATGCCAAACAGATTCTAAAAGTTCTTACAAGGTATTCTAATGATTCAAATATTATTATTGAACTTTGTGCAAGAGCTATGGATCAACAAAAAGGTGATTTAAATCGTTTAGTTAATCTCTATAAGCAATTTGGGTTTCAAATAATAGATGATCATCCTGTATTTGCAAGAATGATCTATCACCCAAAGATTTCTTAAAATAAATGTTTAAATCCAAAATATCGTTTCTAAAATAGTTTTTTTTATGTGAGTGGTAGGAATGATATGAATAATCAATCTTATTATTACTCAGAAGCAGTCAAAATCTTGAAACAGAGTTTAAGAATCTCTCGTTTCAATTCAATTTTATCTGTATGGCTCAAAGTGGTATATTGATGTTGAAAAATGCGAATAAGGGTATTATCTAACACGTTCCAAACCTCTTTCCCGTCAGGAGTGAAGTTAGGGACTCCTTCTTGTTCTATTGCTTGGATAAAGTAACTCTAGTTGATGTTCATATTGGATCACTCGTTTTTCACAAATTCAAGACTTAAGATTATTTAACAAAAATAAGCTATCTTTAGTTCACTTTTTGATCTTTCCATTTCTGTAGTGATTGAGGGCCTTTCCTTCTTTGTTGTTTTTGGTGTCTTAATATTGGCATTATCTCTTTCTTCAATACAACTTGTACCCCCTTTTCTTTTAGTACCATATTGTGTACCAAATCTCCCGAGATCTCCCGATTAATGATGTCTTAAAATGGTGCAGGTGTTATCACGAAATCACTTTTTAACCAAATATTGAGAAAAGGTATCTCCTTATAGATTGTTTGTATTTTTGAAGTATATTTATTCAGTTTAGTAATAAAAGGGGAATAAGGTGTTAACTGAGCAACTGAAGTATTGACACATTATTGATTTTAATTTATATGAAATCTTGCCCTGAATCTTACCTCATTAAGTTGTCTAAGAATTTCAAAAAACAAAAATTGTTCTTTGAAGATCACTTTTTTAAAGACAATAGAATATTAGAAATTACACATAAACACTAAAACTGAGGTATTGCTATTGGAAGGAATTGCTATAATAATATCCCTATTTGCTTTAGGTATAAGTTTATATGGCGCTTGGAGGCAATTTAGACTTAAAGAACCGAATATAAAAGTACTAAACAATTCAAAATCTGTTTTAATGTCCTTAACTTCAGATAAAAAGCAATTTGAAGCATGGATTCCTATTCTTTTTGTTAACTATGGTGATGGTGATGGAACTGTGGTTATTAAGGAGACAAGATGCTATTCTAATTTATTAAAAGAAATTAAATGTGAATTCTATAGATATGACGACAAATCACCTACTAAAGTTGTCCGATTAAACCAGAATTCAGCTACAACTGAATTACTAAGAGTCGGACCTATAAATCCAGACGATCTTTCCATTGATTCAAAAAATGATTTTGAAGAACTAGACTATCAATACTCCTTTCATATAGATTTTGATAAGACTGCTCTCCAAAGAAAAAGAAGAAATCTTGGAAAAGATGAAAAATACATTTCTTTAGTTAAAGATGATAGTCTTGGCGATTTTGTTATGATTCTTAAATTAGCAGGAGTTGATTATAAAAAACTAGAAAATTACAGAATATCTTTTTAGGGGTAATTTATTAGCAAAATTCTTGTCACAAATCTTGTCATGAGTTACTAGCTTCATTGTCAGCAAGAAAGTATTACACTGGGGATACTTCTTCTTTCGCGCCATGATCCAGGATATTGGTATAACGTTAAGATTTGAACTGATTAGTGAAACCTTCTTTTGATTGATAGTGTATCTACTGTTTTTTATATTTAATATCAACCTTGATCTCAAAAATATTTATACACCTTAAGCTCAATGTGTTCCATACATTACTCTGATAAAATTCTCTGTCAACTTCACATTTCAGAACTTAATAGAACCATCTATAAAGGAGAACGAATAGTGCAGTATCGAAGAAAAGAAAGATGTCAGAGGACAACCATGTACCTTTTAAAAAATCGTACCATTACAAATAAATGTGATAAAAATGACTGATGGAGCAAATGAAATTAGAGAAAATAGACATTATATTAAAGAATTGCTTAAACGAGTAGGAGAATTAGTAGAACGTGTAAAAAAGTGTGAAAATCATTTTTCAACGCAAATTACTTTTACTCAAAAGAGATGACATGGAATGAAATGGATAGGTCCAATACAGATCGATGAATTACTTGATAATGTAATTGATTCATCAATTCCTATGCCACCTGAATCTAATAGCGCTTATTTAATCACAAAAGAAAATTGGGAAGAAAATCCAATTACAGCTCAGCCTTTATATGTTGGAAGTATTACAAGTGATTCTAAAAGATTTTAAGTCAGAATAGGAGATTTGATTGCTGATATGTTTGGGTTTTACAACTATTTTAAGAACATGGGGCACCACTCAGGGGGACAAACATTACATAAATATTGCAAAGCTGAGGAAATCAATCCTAAAAAGTTATACATCGGATGGGTTACTGATATAAAATGTGGATTATGTTCTGAACGAGAATTGTATAACAAATTAAAACCTAAATTGAACAAGAAAATTCCCCGACATTGAAAGATATTATTAGTTTATTATGAGTGATAGTTGGTATGAATGTTCGAGAATTTATGCGTAAATACTTAACAAGTTACGATTTAAGGAAACTTGTAAAACAATACAAATTGAACCCAAATGAGACAAGGATACAAATAATAAAACAAC
>JAUUVJ010000227.1 GCA_030589605.1 Candidatus Hodarchaeota archaeon
ATGACTATTTTCATAAGATCAGTCAAAAAATTATCCAGTACTGTGTGTTTCATGACATTGGTACAGTTGTTATTGGTTACAATTCTGATTGGAAACAAAACTGCCACCTTGGTAAAAGAAATAGTCAGAATTTTGTCACCATTCCTTATCACAGACTGGTTAACCAATTGGGATACAAAGCTGAGGAAAAAGGAATAACGGTTATTAAACAAGAAGAAAGCTACTCGAGTAAGTGTTCTTTCCTTGATAATGAACCAATTAAACACCATAAAAAATATCTAGGCCGCCGAATTACCAGGGGATTGTTTAAATCTACTACAGGCACTATTATTAATGCCGATGTTAATGGTGCTTATAACATCTTGAAAAAAGCATTCCTGAATGCATTTGAAGCTGACAGGATAGAGGATGTAGGGTTACATCCCTCACGATGGAGACTAGTTACGGCAACGAGCTAGTTGATGACCTCATGTGAATAAAATTGACTATATTTTTAGCAATTTTAATAACCTTGAACTCAGATAATTATTAAATTACCTATTATTCAAACGCTAAATGTTGTAAAGAATCATTTTTTTTCTGGTAATTGAAATTTTTCAGGATTTTTTAGCATATACCAACCATAGGTTACTTTACAAATGTTTTTTTCTACTAAATCTCTTAGTACTTGTTTAATTTGGTCTTTAGGCATTTTCACATCGGAAGTAAGGAGATTTGACTGAGCTTTGTTGTGAGGACGAGTCAATAGTGCTTGGATGACTCTTTCTTCTGAAGGTGTAAGGTCAAATTCTTTCGGGATTAAGAATTCTTTAGATTCTTGTTGTTGATCAGGACTTGAGCCCCTTTTATGTTCCAAGATATTTTTATCTTTTAGTATATACCAACCATAGGAAACACGTAGTATTCCTTTATCAACAAGATTTCGTAAAACTTCTTTCAGTATACTTTGTTTTAATCCTGTGGGCCGTGTTAAAAGATTCGATTGAGCTTTTAGATTTGGTCTTGATTTGATTGCTCTTATTGTATTAATTTCTTCAGGAGTTAATCCTTCTCCGACACGAGAAATTCGTGGTGATTTCTTTTTTTTCTTTTTCTTTACCCCTTCTGCAAATGTTCGTTTAAAGAATGGAAGATGACTCTTTTTTATGATATACCAACCTACTTGGGTTCTCAGTAAACCTTTAGAAATAAGACTACGGAGATAATTTTCTGACTCTTCAAGAGATACATTCATATCTTTAGCTAAAATTTCTGGTTTTGTGCGATGTTTAATACGCATATAAGTCCTTTCAAGTATCTCCATCTCAAATTCTGATGGTAAATCTTCCTCCCAATTATCACGTCTAAATAATGATGATGTTTGTTTTAGATAGGGAGTGACATTATCAGAATACAATTTTGAAGGTGGTTTTGGATGAAAAAGATCTGACTCTCCGTCACTTGGTTTTTTCTTATCAAATTTTTGGCCAAAGAATTCTTCTTCTCGTTTAGTAAAATCATTCTCATCTTGTTTAGATTCCAGTCCTTCTGAATCTGTTTGTATCATTAGTTTTTCTTTTCTTTTAGAACTAATGTGTGTATTACGCTTTTCTTGGTCAAATTTTGTTTCATAAGATGGTGATGTTTTTTCTTTGGCTAATTGTGACTTTCGTTGATCCTTGATAGCGGGTTCTTTTTGAAAATCCATTTGTTTCCTAACAGGAGTAGATATTTTTGATTGTACTTTTTTGATAGATAGTCTGGGAGTAACTGGTTGCATCTTTTTTTGAGTTCTAGTGATCTGGAGAGGACGTTTCGGGGTTTTTATAGGCTCTTTTGCAACTTTAGAAAATATTAGTGTTTTTTGAGTTTCATTAATAGAATAACGCTTTGCACTCAAAAGCGAAGTAATATGTTCTATCAATTCTTCATAATGACTTCCAATCCCCTCAACTTCAACAACAGGATTTTCTTTTTCAGCTTCTAGTGTGAATTTAGCTTTTATTCGAATGAGATCCAATTGATTAAGATTGAAAAAATCTTGAACTTCACGATTCATTACAATTGATTCATTGCCATGAATTTCAAGTGTGTAATGCTGCTCAGAACGGGTTTCTTCGATATAGAATACAAGTCTTGGCATATCAGGAATTCTTGGAGTAGCGTGGACGGAATTTTCGATGAACTCAATTTCTCTGAATCTACCTCTTGCTTTGAGGAAATTAACAAAATCATTTAGAAGTGTGTCTTGACGGTACAACTTAAAACAAATCCATTTATATATAGATTATAAACACAATGTGATGAAACGAAGGTTACAATACGAGTACGAGCTTTTTTGAAATGATTTGAAAAATTTTTCGCGTTGTTTTTTAAATTTATACTAATAAATGAAATTTTTCCAAGGTAATTGAATAAGGATTTGTTTCGTCTATGATAATATAGAGTAAAAGCAGAATTCATGATTTTAAAACCACAAATGATAATAGGAATGGAAATTCAAGATTATTAAGGTTTTATCCCTAGAATCTTATTGCGAATTTCATTTACTTCACAATCATCTATTTTTTCTTGAATATAACCTGGTAGTGTTAAATAAAAATCAGTTAACTCCCTCAAATTCACTTCTGTTGGATTTTTACTAATTTCCTCCCAAGTTGATACATATTCAGATAGCGGAATCCCTAATGTTCCAACTTCGATTCCTATTCTTTCATCAAAACTCATTTCAAGTGAATCTTCTGAAATTGGTTTTGAATCGCCTTTATTGATTCGTTGTACAAGTTTAAATCGGTGTAATTCTCCTAATATAGCTATTATACTTTGTGAACCGATATTTGAAAGAGACTCTACAATTTGAGGAATCGATAAAGGTTTCTTAGAAAGCAATTGTAAGATTAGGATTGCATTCTGGTTATCCAAAAGTTTTGCAATCATATTCAATTTTGCACCTTCCGTAAAGTAAATTTATATCGGATTTGATATGCAATATAAGTGCTTATAAGAGCTCACTAAGAAAGATTAAATCAGTTCATTACCAAAATTTATTGACATTTGTTTCTTAAGAGCTGATCAAGAAGCATCACCTACGATTAAGGAGGACATAAGATGGAAGAAAGGAAATCCAATGGAACCGACGTTGTAGTAGAGTGTACCAATCTTCGCAAAAGCTACATCCTCGGAGAAGTAAAAGTTGAGGCCCTTCGGGGGATTAATATGCAGATAAAACGAGGAGAAATGGTTTCCATAATGGGGCCATCGGGATGTGGAAAAACAACATTATTGAATATCATTGGATCACTGGATTATCCTACATCTGGAAAGATCATTCTTGAAGGAACAGATATTTCTGGTGCGACTGAACGTGAACTAACCAGAATCCGTAGAAAAAGTGTAGGTTTCATTTTTCAATTTTATAACTTATTACCTGTATTATCAGCATTAGAAAATGTGGAACTACCTATGCTGATTGCTGGGGTTCCAAAAAATGAAAGAAACAAAAGAGCATTGGATCTTCTTGAGAAAGTAGATCTTTTAAAAAGACAAGAACATAAACCAGACGAATTAAGTGGTGGTGAACGCCAAAGAGTAGCTATTGCTCGTTCACTAGCGAATAATCCTGCTATTCTCCTAGCGGATGAACCAACAGGAGATCTAGATACTGAAACTGGGACAGTTGTTCTGAAATTATTAAAAGAAGTCAACAGAAGTGAAAATCAAACATTAGTTTTGGTGACTCACGATGAAAGTATTGCTAGACAAGCAAATCGTATTTTTCATATAAAAGACGGTAAGATATCATCAGTGGAAGAAACCTAGTAGTACTAAGAGTATTACTTTCTTGGAATGCGCATGTTTTCATTAAATTAAAAGAGTTCGTAATGAATCATTACCTGTTCTTTTAGATTCAGCGTCTAAGATCTTAACAAGTTCTTTGAATCTATTTCTTATTGTTACAGGTGTAATTTTTGCTACAGTAGCAATTTCTTGTTGAGTTCGTCTTTCTCCAGTTTGTATTGTAGAAATGTAAAGGGAAGCTGCAGCAAGACTCATTGGGTTTTTTCCAACTGTAGCTCCTTTAGATCGTGCAATATTTAGAATTTTCACTGCTTGTCTTCGTGCTTTCATTGTAACTCGTAAACTGATGCCAAGTCGATGAACTAATGCGGAATAATCACTAGGACTGATTTTTAAATCGAGTTTTTGGAGTATTATGCGAATACAACGACCTAGCTCTTTTGATGAAATGTTTGAAACAGAAGCAATATCTTTCAGAGTCTGAGGTAACTTTTTCTTCCTACACGCTAAGTACAGACTAGCTGCAATCATTCCATCGATAGAACGGCCACGAATGAGATTCTTCTTCAGAGCTTTTCTATATATCATAGCTCCCATTTCAGCGACATCTGCAGGAAGTTCTAATTGGCTCTTTATTCGTTTCAGTTCTTTCAAGGCGAATCTGAGATTTCGAATTTCAGATTTACGTGTTCTATTATCAATACGGGATAAACGACGATATTTCGTTTGAGAAGTAAATGGAAGAGTCCGACCAGTAATATCTTTCCTTATATTACCAATTTGTGTTCGTAATCCCATTTCGGCCTTCAAGGGAGTGATAGGACTACCTGTACGAGAACGTTCCTGAAGCTCACTTGAATTGTAAGCACGCCATTCTGGCCCGAGATCTATTTGCGTGTCAAGAACAAGCCCACAAGATGCACAAACAGATGTACCTTTATTGAAATCCGATACAATATCAGCACTGCCGCATTCAGGGCATTTTCTATTATGTCCTAGCAAAAGGGGGCCCTCCAGATTTTTGTACTCCGAAAGTGAAAACGTTTTTATAAGTGTGTTGGGGGTTATGGTAAAAAAAAAGGGGATTAATAAGTTTATTCCTTTTGATATCAAGAATTAATCTGTTTCGATCAGAAAAGCAATTAAAAATAATTTAAGGATAATTTTCAACTTAGTGAAGTGAAAATACAATTCTTACCTTATCATTTCAGTTACAAATGATAAATTTGTGGGAATTTCATCAAATATTTCATCACTTCAGCTTTTAGTTTAGATATAATTAAATCTGAAAGTATTTTTATATTTAACTCCATTAAATCTGATTTATAATCCTCATTCATTTATAATGCTTATAAAGCCTTATATATTATCGGGGGATGTTGTCAAATAAGGAAGAAAAGGGATTCGATTAAGTAGTTCTTTCGTAATTTTTTACCTTATTAGATTTGAGGGTTCCTACCCAAATTTATGATTATAAATGTGGTGATCTATTTGTCTGGTGATTCTGAAAGAGAAGATTTGTTTGCAGAAGTCCAAAATGTAGTTGCTTCAGTAGATTTAAGATGTAAAATAAAATTAGAAAAAGCAGCGAGCCGTTTACCGGGGGATGTACAAGTTTCTTACATTCCTGAACAATTTCCGGGAGTTGTTGTGAAGATAAAAAAGCCTAAAGTATCAATATTGGTATTTTCTTCTGGAAAGTTGGTGGTAACAGGTGCAAAGTCTGTACCTATGATTGAGGAGGCTGTAGAAGTCATTTCAGAATTATTACGCCAAGCGGGTCATAATGTAAAACATGAAGCAACGATTACTGTTCAGAATATTGTTGCATCAGGAACATTAGGAAAAAGGATTAATTTAGAATTGGCAGCACTTTTACTAGAACATTCAATGTACGAACCAGAACAGTTTCCAGGATTGATTTATCGAATGCAGGAACCAAAAGTCGTACTTCTATTATTTCAATCAGGAAAACTTGTTTGCACTGGAGCTAAAAAGGAAGAATACGTATATCAGTCAATTGAAAAGATTTACGGAATACTCGAAGAAATAGACGCATTTGAAGTTAGTGGATTGCAATTTTAACACTCCAAGGTTTTTTAACCTAACTCTGCCAGAAGTCCCTTTCCTGCAGGTGAGGGATGAATGGCAGGAAAAAAGCTGATCTCGGAGACTTAGAGAAGGAAAAAGAAAGAATAAACTGATCAGAAAGGTATAGAGGGAAAATAATTGCCATATAAGGTGGATAATATGGTGGAAAAGGGTTATATGAAGCTGTGGGAACATAAAACTTGTGTCCATTACACCTGTCATTTGGGTCGTTCTAACGAATTACTAACCTATTTAACAAAGTTAGATAGGTAAAAAGAAATAGTAATAGAGGAATGGGATAATTTCAGATCCTGTGTTGGTTGTGGTCATAAAAAAGAGAGGCTATCATTGTGAGCTATATGGAAGCGCTAGTGATCGCTTTTACTCTCACGCAATGCCCTATGGACGGGCTATCAATACTTCATTTGTTGTAATGATAATCTACGATACACAGTCAATAGTAAAATGAAAGTTTCCTGTTATCTTGCCGATAGTGGATTCAGCAAACTCGTAAGAAGCCACTTGCTTTAACTAGTGGTAGTTCACTTAAGCTTAGTCGTAAATTAGTAATGAGTAGAGAGTATGATCAATCATTTTTTATGAATTTTATACTCTCTTCTACAGCGATTGGAACTTTTTTAAGGAGGTTAGAAAGACTGAAATCTGTTTCAACAAGTTTTCCTGCTTTACCGTTAATATATGTCCCAATACAAGCAGCATAAAACAGTTTCTTGGTTTGTGGTAAAAATCCTGCAATTAAACCTGCAAGAATATCTCCTGTACCTCCTCGTGTCATTCGAGGAGTTCCTGTAGTATTAATCTTAGTATTTA
>JAUUVJ010000185.1 GCA_030589605.1 Candidatus Hodarchaeota archaeon
ATCTTGGTATGAAAGAGCGTTATATGTTAAAAATGTTCCAAAAAGAAACTCAGCACCACTCTTTTTTGTAACTCCAATCTTTTTCCCTATTAAATCGTTTATTTTTGTAATTCCTTTATCCTTTCGGGCAATTAATTCTTTAACTTGTTTAGTAGCAACAGTTCCCAATATCCTTAGATCTGTATAGTTAAAGCTATGACTGACGAACACAAATCCTGCTGAAGTAGAAATATCAGCTTCTCCATTTAGAACAGCATCACCGGCCGCCTTTCCAGAAGTATAATCTTTTATAGTCACATTCAAACCATTTTTTTCGAAGAATCCCTGATCTTCAGCAATATAAACAAGAACTCCGGTAAGATAATTAGCTGCTGCCACAGTAATCTTCTCAACAGGTCCTGTATATTTTAACTGTTCTTGGTTTTGAATATACAAAACCCCTATCCCAGTAATTATCAATACAACAACAATAAGGATTCCACTTAACATTTTTTGAGACTTAGTAAACTTCCTTCTAATTCCTTCCGCTCATTCTGTCTTTGGTATCCTCCATGATTTGTTAAATTCAAACAATTCTTTTCTTATCGCATTTTTAACGTCGTTTGGGACATCATTCCGTTCTAATATTTATTCTAAGTTCATCTTGGTTTATACCAAATTAATTGTGATTTTTAATCTTGAATTAAACAATTGAGAATTATCTGATTTATTAGGATAATAGCATCAGCTGATATTGCCCTTCATTATATAAAAAGGGGGAACAAAAAAGTGTGAACTATGTTGAATTAATCCATAGAAGAATTTTTCCTGCTTGGGGAAAAGCTGCCGTATTTTTTGCATTTCTATCTTTATTCCATCTACTCATATCAGAAAACATTGAGAATTCCAAAAAAAAGTTATTAATGGAAGAAACAGGAATAAATCCATTCCACTGATTTTATTAGTAGTAAAAGACTCTCAATAAAAGCAAGAACTAGTTATGAATCAAATAAACAAAAATTAGTGTGACTAAATTTTGGAGTTAGTCGAAAAAATCTTTTTCAGGCTTATTTTATGGGTTCAATCTCGCTTTATAGGTTAACTCACTCTCACCTTATGGGTTTATTGACAATAACACGGTATAAACTCGAATATATTAATATTTGATAACATTCAATATAATCCAAGAACAAATAAAGGAGTATTCGACGTTAATACAAAATAATGAGAACAGAATTAAATAGACTGATGAACGTTTTTACTACGAAAGAAAAACAGAGAATATTTTATGAGTTTAATTTATTATCAGAAGATAAAGTCGAAAAACGCACATTCTCGCTTCCTAGGTGCTTAAAATGTCAAAAATAAAGGAATATAATGAATTTAGAGAAAAAATGAATAAACTAATTCTTGATAAAGGAAATTTAGGGATAAAACGCTTCTTTGCATTAGATACGAAATGTTATGAATCGGGTTTTTTGTCCTCAAAAGTTAAGGAATTACTTGGTTTGGTTGCCAGTCTTGTATTAAAATGTAATGAATGTGTCACTTATCATACATTACAATGTTACAGCTTAAATGTATCTGAAGAAGAATTTTATGAAGCATTTAATGTAGCTCTTGTAGTAGGTGGATCAATCGTAATTCCACATCTCCGTAAAGCAGTTGAAATTCTAGAAGAATGTAAAGAAACTCAACCTATATGATTTAACAAACATTTTAAAAGGAAGATATCATTAAAATGACGGAATTGATATATTGTCAGATTTCTTAACTGAGAATTGTCACAAGACTTTAAATAATGGAACAAAAATCCCCTGTCTAGGACTTGGTGTTTACCTTATTGAAGGTCATCAATCTGTTAAAATCTTTCAACAGGCAATAGATATTGGATATAGATTATTTGATACTGCAACTTTGTATGGGAATGAGAAAGAAATTGGAGAAGCAATTCGTTCTTCAGGTATACCACGAGATGAATTCTTTGTTACAACAAAAATATGGAATAGTGATCAACGAGGTGAATCTAAAGTAATAAAGGCTTTTAATAGAAGCTTCAAGCTATTAAACTTAGAATATATTGATTTGTATTTAATCCACTGGCCTGTTACAAATGAGCGTGTTACTACTTGGAAAACCTTCGAAACTCTTTTAGAATCTGACAAAATTAAAACTATCGGAGTAAGTAATTATCTAATACATCATTTAAAAGAACTCTTAGATGATTGTTCTGTTATTCCCGCGATTAACCAATTTGAATTACACCCCTTTCACTACAGAAAGGATTTAATAGAGTTTTGTAAATCTCATAATATTCAAGTGGAAGCATATAGCCCTTTAACTAAAGGGAGATTCTTGGATGATCCAAAACTTGAAGAAATCGCAACCAAGTATAATAGAACATCTGCACAGATTTTGATAAGATGGTGTCTTCAACATGGAACAGTTGTGATTCCAAAAGCCTCAAGTATGCAACATCTTAAAGAAAATTTTGATGTGTTCAGCTTTAGCATTTCTTCCGATGATATGAGGAGATTGGATTCATTTGATAGAGGAGGAGTAGTTAGTTGGGATCCAACTGACCTTCCTTAGAATCAATAAAAGAAGAATATTTAAAAAATTTTAAATAAATCCGCCTTCTAGTACCATCTACGTTCTCATTAACAATGTAAGAGTAACTTTTTTTTTCTAAATATGAAGGAAATTGCAGCGTATAAGTCCTCATCCGCCAATGATTGATTATTTCCTACAGTTGCATTATTTAAATGTAATAACCAATAATCTATATGACGATCTTTGAAGTAATTACCTAGAGAGTTTTCGTGAGCAAATCATATGTCGGCGTTGGAGCCGAACCCATGCAAAAATAAGACTGGAGGATCGAGTGAAAACCTTGTAACATGAATTAAATCAGCAGTACCTTAGGAAATTTCAATTTCAAAGATTACTCTTGTGATCGACAAATCAAGTCACCTTTAATTGTCTCAATTCGTTCATCCTTAGTTATTATTATCTGATTACTATTGCTCTATTTAGATTTTTTGCTGATAGAATGAATGTTGGTGGGGGAGTCATAGATATATATATTCAACCAATATTATCGAAGAGAGCTTACTCCCACCCCTTACACTTGAAAATGAAACAGGCTTCTGTTTATATGGATACGAGCTACCAAATAATCCTGTTAATGACTGGATGGTGGAACAGCACATTATAAGAAATATCAAACCAAATGAAAAACTTGGAAAAGATTATCGTGTCCCTGAATTGTTTACCGCAAGTGGTTTTGCCACTGCTCAATATGTTGTTAATGTAACAAGCACTATTCCTGATTTGAATATTTACGATATGATCAATTATTTAGAAAGTAATATTACCATAAATACTCCAAAAGGATCGACTTTTTTGCGTCCAGAAGATCATCAAGGACTTGCTGAAATGTATATTGCTCAGAATTGGAAAGACACACGTGAAAATTCAGAAACCTATGGTGAAATAATTGCAAAACTTGTTGAAAAACTCGATCCTGCAGGCGTAGCTCCACCAATTGAAAGTAATTGGGTTCCAGGATCATTGACAAAACCGACAGCAACACCAGGGTTAAACTTCTTTAATACAATTCTTTGTTTGATAGTATTAGAAGTCTTATATACAATGAAAAATACGAAAAAAGAAGGAAATGATTTGTTAAGCTAGATGTATTTTATTTCTCATCTTCAAACTCCATCATAAACCAAGTCATGCCAGACCATACATAAACAAGTTCAGAGTATTCGTCTTGGGCCTTTAGCATAATTGCTTTATAGATACATCTCAGAAAATGAAGATAAGTTCTATTATTTGGAGCTGACGCATCTAAGCTTAGGATTAACAGAAACAATAATTCTGGAATAGTCTGGTATAACTTGCGAACTTTACTTAACCCTCTCCTATAACTCTCATCTCCTACAAAAGATGCAAGAAAAGATTTTCCAACAGCAGTACGATTTTTTCTAACAACTTGGACAATTTTTTTCTGATCACCTTTGAATTCATGTTTAACCAATTCATTAAAGTGGTCAATTAACCCTTCAAAATTTATGGTATTATTGAAACGTTTCAATACTTTATCTGGTTCAATGATTAGTACATTTGATTCTTTCAGATGATTATTTATAGCTTCGGAAATAACTCCATCACTAACCCCAATTTCAGTGGCAATATCCCTATTTTTACATGGTGAAATCCAACATCTTCCTATAATACCAGAAATAACCTTAACAGATGGAATTCTTCTCCTTATAAGGGTTTTTTCCTTGAAGATTTCCTCTAATTTAACAGTCATTTTCTTCATTCCATGTAAAATTGCAAAAATTATTCTTAATCAATGATTATATTGCTTTTTTTCTTCCGACGCCATATTTTGACTTTCCATTAAATCTTTTGATAAAATTCATGATGATTTTTCAAGTTTAAAGAAAGATTAATATCTTTACCAAATACTGATATAATAAGTTTCGGTAATTACCGAACTAGTTATTACAATACAAAACAGATTTATTATTGAAAAAAAAAAGCTTGAAATAATAATTCATATTATTTATTATTTTAGGTAGAATCGTTTACAGGGGTTTAAAATTCAATCAAATAATAAGATTTATTGCATTATTTTGTTTATTAATAGAATAAAAGGTGATAAAAATCGAACCTGAAGATTGGACATGGATAGGTGATATTTCAGGACGGAGAGCTCAATTAACACCAGATCGGATTGCAATTATCGATAATATTGAAAAACAAAAATATACTTTTGCAGATATGAACATTCGAGCTAATCAGTTAGCTCGATTATTACTTGAGTTAGGTATTTCAAAGGGTGACAGGGTTGCAATGTACTCGAAAAATCGGATTGATTGTATAGATTTAATGCTCGCAACGGGGAAGATTGGGGCAATTCTTGTTCCGCAAAATATACGATTAGCTGTTCAAGAGATAAAATTTCTTCTAGAACAAACCACTCCTTCAGTGTTTGTTTATGATCCTGAATTGATAGATTCTGTAAGAAAAATCAAAAATCTCTTTGATGTTGATGAATATATTGTGATGGGTTACCAATCATTAGATGAGGATAGAGCTTCCAGACAGAGTAAGAGTAATTTCTCCAGATTGGATATCAATAGACCTCCAATTGAATTTGATGATCCTCACCTGATTCTTTTTACTGGTGGGACAACTGGGTTACCCAAAGGAGCTGTATTATCACATCGTTCAATTTATTGGAACGCTATGAACACAATATTAAGTTGGAGTTTAGAACCTGATGATATCCAACCTCTACTTTTTCCGTTATTTCACACAGGGGGTTGGAACGTCCTTTTACTGCCTTGTTATTATCAAGGTTCAACGACAATTCTTATGGGAGATTTTGATGCACGTGAAACATTAAGAGTTATTGAAAAAGACAAATGCACGATTGTCGTTGGCGTCCCTACAGTATTCATTATGATCTCAAATCTTTCTGAATTTCAAACTGCCAATATAAACTCAGTGAGGGTCTTCATATCAGGTGGAGCTGCATGTCCAGAAGAAGTAATGCGGAAATATTGGGATAAAGGTAAAATATTGAAAATGGGATATGGATTAACAGAAGTAGGGCCTAACAACTTTTATCTGCCAGAAGAACTTGTAAAAGATCACCCATTATCTGTAGGATACCCTGTCATTCACTGCGATGTTAAAATTGTTCATCCTAAAACTAGTCAACCTGTGACAGGCAGAGAAATAGTTGGTGAATTATTGCTTAAAGGGCCTCATATTTTTAGTGGGTACTGGAACAATCCAGAAGCAACCGATATTACAATAGAACCTGATGGATGGGTTCATACTGGAGACCTGGTGAAACAGGATGTAAATGGTCTTTATTATATAGTTGGTCGAAAAAAGGAAATGTACATTAGTGGAGGGGAAAATATCTACCCTGTTGAAATCGAAGAGGTATTATATCAGCATCCAAGTATTGATTTGGCAGCAGTGATAGGAGTCTCTGATGAAAAGTGGGGAGAGGTGGGTAAATGTTTTGTGACTGTAAAAGAAAGAAAATCTATTACGATTGAAGAAATAAAAGTACATCTACAGAAAAACCTTGCACGATTTAAGATACCAAAATTTTTCGAGATAAAGGATGAACTACCTCTATCTACCGCAGGGAAAATATTAAAAAGAGAATTACACCAGGAGAACGGAAATTGAGCATTAGACCAGTTGGTATTGAATCATGGGGAGTTTATCTACCTGAAAAGCGCCACACAAGTGAGTTTATTGCCAAGGAAACAGGTATCCCTAAAGAAATATTAGAATCAAAATTTGGATTAAAAGCAAAAACTGTTCCTGGGCCTGATGATCATACAGTTTATATGGGAGCTGAAGCATCTAAACAAGCTTTAGAAAGAGCAGGGATTACTGCTGAAGAAATAGATTGTATTATCTGGGCTGGTGAAGTATATTCTGAATATCCAATGCAAACGTATGGTATCAAATTACAGAAGTATTTGGGTTGCCCAAAAAATCCTTGGGCTTTTGATATAAATCAACGATGTGGTAGTCTCCCTGTTGGTTTATTATTAGCAAAAAGTCTAATGCAAACCAACTCAAGCATGAAAAGAGTGCTTATCGCAAGTGGGTATAGAAATTCAGACTTGATAAATTATAAGAATCCTCGCACTCGCTTCATGATCAGCTTAGCTGCAAGTGGTGTTGCAGTTATTGTAAAGGGAGATAGTAGAACCAATGAAATTCTAGGAATTTCAACTATATCTGATGGCCGATTTGCTGATGATGTTTTGGTTCCCCATGGAGGAACAGTTCATCCCATTTTAGCTGAATCACTAGAAAAGAAGTTGAATTATCTTGAAGTTACTGATCCTGATGGATTGAAGGAAAGATTGGATAAATTTTCTATGGAGGCTTTCATTAAAGTTATTGATGATGCACTCCTGCAGTCGAAATTAAAAAGAGAAAATATTGATTTTTTCGCTCTTTTGCACATGAAACGCTCAGCATTTGAATATGTTGCTAAAGCTATAGGTATGGATCCTTACAAACAGTCTATTTATTTAGATGACATTGGACATAATGGACAGAATGATATGGTAATTTCTATTGAAAGAGGAGTCAAAGAAGGGAAGATTACTTCTGGAAATATTGTTGTATTTGCTGCTGCAGGAATTGGATGGGCTTGGAACGCAGGAGTTATCAGGTGGGGAACCCCTGAATGATTTAAATACCTAAATTTGAGTTGAATTTGAATGAAAATTAAAAAATTTGAAGAAATAGAAATAGGTCAGAGTGCTGAATTAAATAGAGAGATTTTAGAGGAGGATATTCAAATATTCGCCGATTTAAGTGGTGATCATAATCCAATTCACATAGATGAGGAATTTGCTAAAAATACAATGTTTAAAGGAAGAATTGCTCACGGGATATTATCTACAGTTTTTATTTCGACCCTCTTAGCAAGAGATTTACCTGGACCAGGAACGATATATCTCTCTCAAAATGTTATTTTCAAAAGACCTGTAAGAATAAAAGATACTCTAACCGTAAAAGTTGAAGTAATCGGAAAAATTGAAGAGAGAAAACAAATTAAATTAAGAACAACTTGCGTAAATCAAGACGGTAAATTAGTTG
>JAUUVJ010000078.1 GCA_030589605.1 Candidatus Hodarchaeota archaeon
ATGGGGCTTGGAAAAACTATAGTTGATGGAGGAAAATCACTTAGATTTTGCCCGAAATATCCCAAAGTAAGTTTTTACTCAACTCATGATCAGTTATTAGAGAACTCTCAAAAAGAATTCTTTGCTATTGATCAGGATTGTTTGTCTACTGATTTTGAAGAAGGTGAAGATTCATTTTTAGTAAAGAAAAACATCTTTGACGCAGATCCTGAAACATTAGAAAAAACTGCAGACACATACGATTACAATGATCAAGTATTGAAAGACGGATATTATGGTGATGGAACGCCAATAATTACCTTCAGTAAACAACTGAAGTATGAAACTATTCCACTTTCCGATTTAATATCTAAAATATTAGTACTTGGAGAACAAGCAATAGGTAGTAGTGTTGAGATTGAATTTGCTGGTAATTTTCAACCTAAAGGGAAGCTCACAACATTTTATCTCTTACAGATTCGTCCTTTTACAGAGCTAGATGAATCTAAATTAGAAGAATATGCTTCTTTTAAACGTGAAGACCTAGTAGTATTTTCTTCTCAAGTATCAGGAAATAAAATAATAAAAAATATCTGTGATATTGTTTATGTTAAACCAGAATCCTTCGATAAGTTAAAAACAAGAGAGATGGTTTCTGAAATCGATGATATTAATGAAACTCTTGATTCTAAAGGAATTCCGTACATACTTATAGGACCTGGTCGTTGGGGAACATTTGATCCCTTTCTTGGTATCCCAGTTAAATGGAATAATATCTGCGGAGCTCAAGTGATGATTGAAACAGGCTTGAAAGATTTTCAAGTGGACCATTCACAGGGAAGTCACTTCTTTCAGAATATAACTACAGCCAATATTGGATATTTTTATATAAAATATACCTCAGATAAGGATTATATTGACTGGAATTGGCTAGAAAACTCGAAATCTGTAGTTACAGAGACCCAATTTATCCGTCATATTCGTACAACTAATCCATTTCTTGTCATAATTGATGGAAAGAAAAGAGAAGGGAAGATTGTCAAACCTAATTGGCAATCGCTTACATTAGAAAATGATAATTCAGTCATTTTGTAGAATATGCGATAGTGTTTAGATATACATCGATCTTTTTTGCATAAATATTGACTCTGGAACTACAAATTCTGAATTACATTTTAGACATCGTTGTTGTTTTAAGGGATCAATATTACCAATTATCAATTCTTAATGAGCAAAAAAATTTCTTTTTTATTATCTACTGAGTCCAACCAATTATAAGAGAATTCAGGAAACGTTGTTTCTACCTCTTGCTCGATTGATTTTTTAATCTGTTTTAAGTTGTTGATTTTTCCAGTTTTGATTGCTATCAGAATTCTAGCAGGTCTAATATTTGAATTTAAGAACTGAGGGAAATAATGAAGATTTTGCAATAAATACTCTGGATCAAGATTTAAATCAGATGTAATTAGTGAGAAAGATTTTAGATATTCCTTTTTTCTTAGTTCAAAGAAATTTTGAATGAGATAGGTAAAATTTGGCCATTTATCTCTTAACTGTTTAAGATTTAATTCAAAGTCATGAGAAATTTCTATGTCAAAAACAGAATGATCTTCTTGATCTAACAGATAAAGGGAAAAGCCCCCTGCACTAGCTCAAATATCAAGGCATTTATCTGACGATTTGAGTGGTGGAAACTCGGGATTATTTACAATTAATTCTAGTTTATGATAACCTAGTGGTTTATCATATTTCTGAACGCCTTTGTGGTTTATTTCGACAATGTCAATTGTTTTTACATTATATGAGGGTTTGTTTACCAATTTTCCATTGATAAGTACACCATGCTCACGTATGAAACGATTAGCTTTGGTTCTAGAGGAAAAATATGTTTTGTGTGTAATATACTCATCTAAACGCATTTTAAGTCATACTAATTTCATAGTGGTTATTAATGTCATTTTCACTCACCTCTCTGTGATGAGCTTAAAAATAATACCTTTTTTTGAAGAAAACATGGAAACTAAACAACTTTATGAAAACAATAAAACAGCTCAAACATCAAATGAAGAAGGAAAAAGTTACCTCGAAAAGAAATATGGAAAGGAACCGAAAATATCGAAGGAAGAACTCGATAAAATAAGATGGAAATGGCATTAAACAATGGAATGGATTGCATAGCTCGCTTATGACAGCTAGACCATATAAATATTAAGATAAACAATTCTCTTTAAATAGATTATTTAGAGCTCTGTTTTTTTATCTGTACTGAATTCTTAGGAGGGAATTTTTTAAGAAAAGAAAAAAGAAATTCTTACTCAACTCATTACTAATCGAGTTGAGATTGTGTCAACTATTGAAGAAAAAATTGAATTAGGCCTAATAAAATATTTTGAAATCACATATCCTAAGAATAAGATACAAATTATCGATCTTTCCAGTATTACTGATGGTTGGGAAACCGAAATTTATTCATTCACTCTATTACGTGATGATAAACAGAAAGAATTAATCCTTAGAATGTATTCTGGAACTCATTCAAGTAAAAAAGCAAGAAATGAATATGAAAATCTTAAAAAACTTTATAAAATTGGTTATCCTGTCCCAAAAGTATTCTTTATTGAAACTGATATCTTTCACTTTGATAAACCATTTATTATTATGGAAATGATAAAGGGAACCGCTTTATATGAACTTATGAGATCATCCCCAGATAAACATAATGATTATCTCAACATATTCTGTAAATTATTCTTTGACCTTCATTCATTAGATTGGCATATAATGATTGATGATAATTCAGATTATGATTTTTCTGACCCATATAGATATATTAATGATCTTTTATCTTCGTACCAGGATGAAATCGAGAAATATAAACGATTTGAATTCATGCCACTTTTAAACTGGCTTAAAGCAAGGATTCATGATGTTCCACAGGAGCGAATATCAGTTGTTCATAGAGATTTTCACCCAAATAATATCCTCATAAATTCAGGAGGAGATCCTTTTGTTATTGATTGGACTGCTATAGGTATTACTGACTTTCGTGTTGATTTAGGTTGGACTCTTCTACTGATGGGAACATTTGGTGATCAAAAAATACATAATGCTATAATAAAAGGATATGAACAATATTCAGGTAAAAAACTTGAAAAAATTGAATATTTTGAAATTCTTGCTATTCTTAGACGATTATTTGATATATATGTATCATTTAAAAGCAGTGCTACAGAAAGAGGAATGCGAGAGGGAGCACTGGATATGATGAGGCAAAGTCTTGATCATATCAAAAAAGTATATGCCCTCCTACAAGAGAAAACTAATTTAGCAATAGTAGAAATTGAAGAACTTCTAGAAAAATTATCTAAAAATAATTAGACAAAATTTTTCAAGAAATCAGAGAGATTAATGTTGGTAGAGGATTTGATTCGACTATTTGATGAAATTCATTCCTACGACCCAAAGATGAACCATTTAAGTTATTAGACGAAATCATGAAAATAAAGCTCGGTTAGATCCAATATATTTTCAATTTTGCTACAAAACACATTTCTACCTTTTCTATCTTCTCACAATCCGAGAAAATGAATTAACTCTTTTTTGTTGCATCATCATGCCATGAAATAAACTCTTCCTTCAGATTGCTAGAAGCAGAGTGAATAGTCTAATGATGTTGATTCAATTTATAGAAAGAAAAATATTTATTCTAGGCTATAATTATCAGAGTAGAAACTAATTAATGCACACTATTAGTATTTTTTTTAGAATAAGCAATATTAAATGAGTTGACAAGAGTGTCTTTTAGTAAAGATTTAGCTGAATATGGAATATCATTAGCTCAAGAGAATGGAGCCAATTATGCCGAAGCTCGCGTAGTGAATGGCAAGAAAATAATTTATTTTCTTCAAAATGGAGAATTAATCTCAGGCTCTGAACTGAAAACACAAGGGATTGGTTTTCGTGTGTTGAAGAATGGTGGTCTTTCATTTGTTAGTGTGGATGAACCTACAAAAAAAGCCGTTAAGCAAGCAATCTCTGCTGGTTTAAAGATGGCAAATAGTTCAAATCCAAAAGAAAAAATTGACTTTGGTGAGCCAGTATCTAACAAAGCAAAATGGGCTGTCCCAATTAAGGAAAAAATAACTAATATTGATTCTGATACAATGCTAGAACTTCTCAGTCAAATGGATAAAGTAGCAGAAAATCATAATATAAGTTCACGAGCAAATTTCTTCGAAGCTCATAGTACACAAAAAACCATTCTTACTTCCGAAGGAACAAACATTGAGGCTGAACTTTCTATGCTGAAATTCTTTAGCATTATAACAGCAAAAGGTTTATTGGACTCTGAACAACGATGGGTTGATTTGACAAGAAGCACTGGATGGGAAGGAACTAAAACATGGATAGATGAATATAATGATCAATGTGCTCAACTTGAAAAAGTCGCAGCACAAGAAGATTATCGCTTAAATGGAAAAGTAGACTTCGTAGTTGGACCTGAAGTTGTAGGCATAATATGTCACGAAAATGCTGGACATCCGAGTGAGGGTGACCGAATCATGGGTCGAGAGGGAGCCCAAGCGGGTGAATCATTTTGGAGAGATTTAGAACTAGGAAAATCAAGAGTTGGATCTGAACATGTAACTGTACTAGAAGATCCAACATTTCCTGGAACTGGTGGTTATTATGAATATGATGATGAGGGTGTTAAGGCTAGAGAACGTACTTTAATTAGAGAAGGTATTATACACGAACCGTTACTAAACCGTGAATTTGGAGTAAAATTCGGATTAGGAACCAATGGTTCAGCTCGTTCTTCTGATTATAATCGTGAACCTATTATACGTATGGCAAATACATATATGAAACCAGGTGATTTTACAATTGAAGAACTGATAGAAGGTGTAAAACACGGAATCTATATGCTATCTTTTACAGAATGGAATATAGATGACCGCAGATATCAATCTAAATATGTAGGGTTTGAATGTTACCTTATTGAAAATGGTGAGATATCTGATACCATGGTACGTAGACCAATAATGGAACTTACTTCTATTGGACTTTTTTCTTCGATTGATGGTGTTTCAAAAGACTTAGATTTTGATTTTCCAGGGATTTGTGGAAAGAGTGATCCATCCCAGGGTGTGCCTGTTTATGCTGGCGGTGGATACTTACGAATGCGTGATATTAGGTTAGGTTAGGTTGAGGTGTTATAAACATGTTTGAACAAATTAAATCATATGTTGATGCAGCAGTTGATTTTGGATTAAAACTTGAAGCTGATTATGTCATTGCTAGGGGGATCGATCGGACTACCAACCAAATAAGATTCTCTCAGAATAAGATTGATATCAATAAGGAATGGCAAATTCATTTACTAGAATTGTTTACAGTTGTAGATGGTAGTAAAATTGCTGTAGGTGAGTTTTCTCCTACATCAGAAGAGAATGTACGTAAACGAGTTGAAGCACAAATAAAATTTGCTAAAAAAATGGCACCTAGCCCTCAATTTCAGAGTATTGAAAAACAAATTTCCAAATATTCTCAAATAGATGGATTATATGATCCAAAGATAGTAGATTATAGAGAAAAAGCTCCAGAAGTAATCAATGCCAGTATTCAAGAAGCCCAATCAGCTGGTGCTAAGCGAGTCGCAGGTTCATTCTTTTTCCGTGATAATTACTTTTATCTTAACAGTTCTTCGGGTCCCAAAGGTGAATTTTCAACATCTTTTTATAATTTAACTGTTAGAGCGTTTCAGGAAGAGCTAGATGCTTCTGGTCAAGGGCTAGCATGTGGAACCATTCCTTCTTCAGCAGAGAAAAAGATTCTAAATGCTAGCAAAAAGGCTGGTCATTATTCCAAGTTGCATTTAGGAGCCAAACAAGCTAAACCAGGAATATTTGACATAATAATGGCCCCTGCTGTCGCAGCTAATCTTCTTGGTAATATTCCAGAAATGGCTAATCCATTACTTATCATGATGGGTATGAGTGCTTTAGGTGACAAAATGGGTGAACAGATGGGGCCAGAATTTCTTTCAATAACAGATAATGGATTACTAACAGATGGATTGGGTTCGTCTCCATTTGATTTTGAAGGCACACCAAGAAAAAATACACCAATCATTGATAAAGGAGTATTAATAAATTATATTCACAATACATCGACCTCTGCACTGGTTCAAAGCGAAACAACAGGTAATAGTGAATTGTATGATTTTGGAATAGGTACTAAATTTTTAACACCTATCGGGACAAATGTTGTCTTTAATAATGGGGATAGATCTTTCGAGGAGCTGCTTGAAGGATCAGGAAAACCAACCGTATTTGTCCTATGTAACTGGTATACACGATTTACTAGTAGAATATCCACAGAATATAGCACTATTCCACGGGATGCTGCATTTTTAGTGGAAAATGGTGAATTAGGACAACCAGTTAAAAATTTTAGAATCTCTGATAATCTTTTACGCCAATTTGCTAATATTGATGCAATGGGAAACGATCGTACACAGATCAAATGGTGGGAAGTTGAATTTCCGACATGGATTCCTACAATTCGTGTAAAAGATTGCAGAATAACAACAGCCACCCAATAACTTTTAGTTAATGGGAATTTTCCTCTTTTTTTATTTGAATCGCTCCCTTATTATCTGCTATATTTAGATGTCAAGATTCCTTCTAATAATTGTTTTTCAGGATTCTTAATCGAATGACATTCTGCAACTGCTTGACAATATTTCCAAAAAGCTGTATTTGAAACTTTATCAAATAACGATGATATAGTATCCAATTCGTCTGAATTTCCTTCTTTCCATGCAATTAACAAACCATGCATAATATTCACAAAACTGAAATCATTTATTTCAGTTTTTGGTCGCTCCAATGCATTAAATAGGTTTATTTTAGATCCCTTTTGGTCGACTAATCCGATTTTTTTCAATGTTTGAAACTCAATACCGCATGCTTGACTTAGTTTTTGAACTTCTCCATATTCAACAACATTATCTTGGAATGTCCAACGATAAGCCAAATAAAATTGAGATAGATTATCTATTGAGTATTTAGCTTCTCCCTTTAACAGAATATTAACAAGATAATTAGTCGAAACTGCTCTAATATAATCTAATTGATCTTGAAAGGAGATATCTTCTCCTGAGTACCGCTTAATCTGTTTATACTTACTTAGCGTTTCCATTGCTGGGCCAATAGCGGATATGAAAAAATCTCCTCCCCGTATTCCTTCCTCCCAGAAACGTTGTAGTCGTTCTTTTATATTAGAATTCAATTCGTTTTGAATCTCACTGAAATAACCTATCTCCTCTTGAGGATGTTTTCTACAAACAAGATAAATAGAGGAAGCTAATGCTGCAGAAGTTCTTGCTCTGAGCCTTGTTTTCATTTCTGTATGAATAGGCCATGAAGCAGTGATTACAAATCCAGCTTGGACTAAAGCATTCAACATTGTTGCCCATCCACTAGTGGATTTATGTGCATAGACAATTATCGCGATTCCACTTTGTTTTAAAACACGATTCATTTCTTTGAAAGCTAAAGAGATATTTTGTTCAAAGAATTCTTTTGGGTTCTGTTGTCTCCCTTTATTCGCAACTATTTCTTCTCTTTTAGGAGTAAGTGGTGTTGCGAATAGGTCAGGGAATAAATCCCCTACCGATCTTTTAAACCAAACATAAAAAAAATCTGAAAGATCGGAATACGGCACATTGTCATAATATGGTGGATCAGTAAAAATAGCATCAAAAAATTCATCTGGAAAAGATAATTTAGTTGCTGATGCTTGAAAAACTGATGCAGATGCGATAGATTTCCATGAATGCTTTTCTAAAAATCGTTTAACCCATTCAGTTTGTTTTAGCCAGTCACCATTAGCTCCAGAAAAAACATTCAACTCGACATAGTCCCAAGCCATTGGTAAAGCAGTTCGGCCAAACACATGTTCAATTTTTTCACCATAAACATTATACACCACTAAACTTGCATTTTTATCGGCTAAACGGCCTAAGATTATTGTCAAATAAGCTAAAATCAAGTCAGAAATGCTGATTTGAGAGTGTTTGAATTCAGATATTGTTTCAATATCCTCTGCAATAGATTTAGCACTCCTCTTAATATATTCCATAAATGTAATTAAAGCCAGTTTTTGTCTATCATTAAACAAATCTTTCCAGTGAGTCATTCCATAGTGTTGTACACCAAACCCTAACGTACCAGCGGGAGGGAGAGCTTCATCTGGTAATAAAGATTCGAAACCATCATAAGAATAAAGCTTTTCAATAAGATATTTTTGACTATTAAGAAATATCTTCATATCAGTTGAAGTAGCAACTCGGTATTTTTTTTTCGGCTTATTAGAATAACGAACTATAACAACAGTCATTTTATGACGCATTTTTCCTTCCTGAGCATAAGTACGGATCTTATTGGCATCAACAACTTGGTTACAAATCAAACATTTAGCTTTTGCTCTAGAAATTGTACCTATAGACGGATTGAAGTCGATTTCTTGATTCATCTGGATCTGATACGTAATAGTTTGTGAAATGTTGTCAACTATCGGTTTATAAGCAATGGATCTTTTTTTAGTCCTTGCTAACCAAAAATGCTTGATTAATGGTATTTCAGATTCACAAGCTGGATTTGGACACGGAATAGTTCGTGCCCATAAATAACCAATAGGAATACCACCATCAGAATCTGTTGGATAGAACTTACCAATCTCTGAAAATACTTCTTCATTTATCCTTGTTGCCCATTTTTCAACTAACGGAGCAAAATTTGAACTACCTATCTTTTGAGGCCATTCAAGAGTAGCTTTCCCAATGAGAACTGCTAAAGGGTTTAAATCACTAGCATAGGTTTCACATCCCAATCTCAGAGCTTCCAATGGAATGGATCCTCCTCCTGAAAAAGGATCAAGAATCTTTGGAGGGACATTATCCCACGTGTGATTTATGATTTCACGACATTTTTGGATAGAAGGACTTTCTAAGTCTTTAACTGCATTCCATGGGGAAGATTCCCTTATTAACTCTAATAATTCTCTTCTTTCACTAATATTTGATGGTAAATCAATCAATGATGCAAATATAGTCGCACGAGACGCTGCCAAGGGTCTCCTTGCCCACCACAGGTGAAGTGTACTAGGGTGTCCATGACGTACACTTTTTTCATGAGTAGACGCTTTAGATATATCAACTAAGGGAATATTCCATTCAATTAGTCGTTTATTCACGAAAAAAGCATCCTTCTACTATTTGAAAGGTAAATTGGATTCCATTTGATAAAACTTATGTAAACAGACAATATTTTATATTTATTTTTCGCAAATTTATTCTGTAATAAAAAATAAATAAAAACAACCTTCCAACCCCAATATTATTATTCAATTCAGTTTGGAATCTTACTCTTGTAATCTCATTGTAGACGCTTGTACCGCATCCGTACGTTTTAAAATAGATTTGATCTCCTCAATGACAGCCAGATTGATCTCCTTATGCTGTTTAAGATATCTTTTTCTATACTCCTTTATGAATTCATTTTTTTTCTCTTTATCCCAACCTAATTCTTCATAAACTTCAGCGAATAGCTTATACGCATATGTTGTTCGTTCAACCCAACGATCTAAATAGTAAAAATCCTTAGAATAGATTAAAGCTTGAGGTACTTTTTCTCCGTTATTAATTCTATCAATAATGAATGGAAATCTATCTTTATTGAAAATTATTAAATTAATTTTAGGATTATGTTCAGCGATTCGAACTAATATTGGAACATTTGTTTGAGAATCCCAGCACCAAGTGGTTGCTGCTATAACGATGTTTACAGGAAAAACTAAATCTATTTTGTATTCTTCTGGTGTGATATCTTTGGCGCTTTTGTCATAATATCGTTGAGACCGTTTTTGTTCGTCGGGTGTACCCTCTTTCACGAAGTCTTCAAAACTTTGGCCAGTTTGGAAAAATTCTTTTGTTATCTGATCCATCATAAGTTAAGTATCTCCACATTTCATTATGACTCGAAATTTGAACAGCCTTTGAAACATATTAGCTCTCTTCAGATATCGCATTCATGACCTTTTCAAGTAGCATTTTTTCAGGAACCGCACCTACAACGTCAAAATCTTCGTTAATTATTGTTTTGGGAACACCTTGAACACGGTACTTCATTGACAATTCCTGAAACTCAGTAGCTTCAACACAATCAGCAGTAATATTATCATTAAGGAATGCAAATTTGAAAGCAGTTAAAACTGCTCGGGGACAGTAAGGACAAGTTGGTGTGACGAATACTTGGAGATGAACAGGTTTATCAATCTTTTTAACCTCTTCTATAACTTCAGGGTCTAATTCAGGTTCTCCATTCGCGCCAGCCATCCTGATACTCTCTATAAAACTACTAAACTCATAACCTGAAGGAATACCATAGAATCTAATTAATCCTTTAATAGAAGCACTTTCTATAGCTATAGCAGGGTGTCTTTCAATTTTCCAATCTTGGGCTTTATCACTTGTAACGTCGCATTCACAATGATCTAAGATAACTTTCTCACTTTGATTACTTACTTGTTCAGCAAGACTGAGTGTTTCATTACATAATAAACAATGATCTTTTTTTGTAAACATATGAAGAGTTACTTCTGATGAGAGTCCATCAAACATTGCTTTAACATCAGTAAGTATTTTTTCCTCAATTCTAACTTTATCATTTGACATGATTAATCCTCCAATATCTATATGTACGGAACAAATAGAAATTTATATATATTGTGTTAATTGAATATTAACGTAGAATTTATATACGACAATTCATATATTCTTTTTGAGGTTACTATGAGATCCAATTTACCTACAGACCTTGAGATTGATAAGATAAATTCATTTACTGAGCAAGCAGAGTTATGTCAGTCATTAACTCATCCATTCCGCTTAAAAATCCTTCATCTGTTAAAAAATGGCGAAAAAAATGTAAGTGATCTCGAAAATCAAACTAAGAGAAGTCAACCTTTTATTTCACAACATCTTCGTGTACTACGCGAGAAAGGCGCTGTAAAAACTCGTCGAGAAAAGAATGTAGTATATTATTCACTTGCAAATCCTAAAATTTTAGAAATATGTAAAATTATTGCGGATATCATTAAAACAAAACAGTCTTCTTCAAAATGATTATTCTTTAATAACCTACATTCTATTAAAAAGCAGAATTCTACTCTAGAGCTAATTTATGCAAAAGAGGAAATTCTTTAAATTAAAAAAAAATCGAGATTCTAAATAGCGTTTAACGCTAGTTAATTAATAATCAGGATAATAATAACATTGTCACAGTACGAAATCCTCGCAGGAGCGGTTTGGACTGAATTTCACGAAGTTCAAGGTTCAATTCCAACCGTATGGACTCCAGAGTCATTATCAGATGAATTACTGTTCAGTGTTTCTCTTCGAGGAATGTCTGTCTTTAGTAATAGACCTGATCGTATTTCTTATTCGAATATGTTCG